>JBEKIK010000458.1:2686-5098 GCA_050011795.1 Thermoguttaceae bacterium
GTCAGGAAAAATGGTGATTTCGTGGGGCGGGACTTTCAGACGCAGCAGGTATTGGTTCACTGTGATCGGGCCTGTGTCGGCAAGGCGCCGGGCCAAGTCGGCAAGCGAAATGCTCGTTCCGGGATGGCTCAGTTGCACGGCGTTGCGGCCGCAGAGCACGGCGGTATGACTACCTTCGCGACCGGCCAGCCAGGGAAATTCTCCACGCTTGCATGTCGGACAATCGACTTGGTCGCGCAAGCGGCTTACATCGACCTGCTTAATATGGCTTTGCCAGATATCGACGACCGTCAAGTGCCGCGATACGGCGTCGCGGTTGCCGCTGAGGATTTTGATTGCTTCGGCGGCCTCGATCGAGGCGATCACGCCCACGATTGGCCCCAGGATGCCGGCCGTGTCGCAGGTGGGCGTGCTGCCGGGCTGAGGGCAGGTTTCCATGAGACAGCGCAGACAGGCGGTTTCGCCGGGTATGATCGTCATGGTTTGACCCTCCGCGCCCACGCAACCGCCGTAGATCCACGGCAGGCGGATCTTCACCGCCGCGTCATTAAGCAGGAATCGCGTCTCGAAATTGTCGGTCCCGTCCAGGATCACGTCAACGCCGTCGCAGAATCGTTCGACGTTCGCGTGATTCACGTCGGCCACGACCGGCTCGATTTCGACCAATGAATTTATACGGCGGAGTTTTTCGGCGGCGGCCACGGCCTTGGGCAATCCGGCGGCGGCGTCCGCCTCGTCGAAAAGCGCCTGCCGCGAAAGATTGCTCAGCTCCACGAAATCGCGGTCCACGATCCGCACCGCCCCCACGCCGGCCCGTACAAGCGTATTGGCAATCGCGCTTCCCAGCGCCCCGCACCCGCAGATCAAGGCCCGGGCCGAAGCCAGGCGGCGTTGTCCTTCTTTGCCAAGGTGCGGAAAGCGTATTTGGCGGATGTATCGTTCGATTTGCAATTTGTAATTTGCGATTGTCAATTTGCAATCTCCTTGCGCAATAAATCGGCCAGGTATCGGCCGGTGATGGAGTGCTCGCAGTTGGCGACCATTTCGGGCGTGCCTTTTACCACGACCAGGCCGCCTTCGTCGGCCGCGCCTGGGCCGAGGTCGACGATGTAATCGGCGGCCTTCATCATTTGCAGGTTGTGCTCCACCACGATCAGCGAATGGCCCACGGCCAGCAGGGCGTCGAAACAATCGAGCAATTGCACGATGTCGAAAAAGTGCAATCCGGTGGTCGGTTCGTCGAGGATGAACAGGCATCGGCCGCGTTTTGCGCTGCTCATGTATGCGGCGAGTTTCAGGCGCTGGGCCTCGCCGCCGGACAGGGTGTTGGCCGGCTGGCCGAGCCGCACGTAGTCCAGGCCCACGTCGATCAAGCGTTTCAGCCGGGCCTGCACTTTTATCTGGCCGCGGAAAAAAATAAAGGCCTCGCGCACGGTCATCTCCAACACGTCGGCGATATTGCGGCCGCGATAGGTAACATCCAGGATTTCGTCGCGATAGCGCGTGCCGTTGCACTGGGCGCATCGCATGTAAACGTCGGCCAAAAATTGCATGTCGATCTGGATGTAGCCGTCGCCCTGGCAGGCTGCGCAGCGCCCGCCGTCGACGTTGAAGCTGAAATGTCCGGCGTTGTAACCACGGGTGCGGGCTTCGACCGTGTCGGCGAATACGCTGCGGATTTCGTCGAAGACTTTCAAATACGTCACCGGATTGGAACGCGGCGAGCGACCGATGGGGCTTTGATCGACCATGATCACGTCGTCGATCTGCCCGTCGCCGTAAACGTCGTCGTGCGGATAGGGTTTTGAGGCGTCTTTGCGCAAGCGGCGGCAGAGGGCCGGGTACAGGGTGTCTTCGACCAGAGTGCTCTTGCCCGAACCGCTCACGCCGGTCACCAGGCACAACATGCCCAGGGGAAATTCCACGGTTACGCCTTTCAGATTGTTTCCCCGCGCGCCGGCCAGGCGGATCCAGCCGTGATTGGGCGGGCGGCGCCGTGGGTTTGCGCCCACTCCGCGCCGGCCGGCCAGGTAATCGCCGGTAAGGCTGTCGGGTGAATCCTCAATTTCCCGGGGAGTTCCTTGGAACACGATGCGTCCGCCGCGTTCGCCCGCTCCCGGGCCGATCTCCACGATCTGATCGGCCGCGCGGATCATCGATTCCTCGTGTTCCACCACGACCACGGTGTTGCCGCGGTCGCGGAGTTTTTTGATCGCGGTAATGAGCTGATTGATGTCGCGGGGGTGCAGGCCGATCGACGGCTCGTCGAGCACATAGAGCATGTTTACCAGGCTGGAACCCAGGGAGGCGGTAAGTGCGACGCGCCGGGCTTCGCCGCCGCTTAAGGTCTTAAGCGGACGATCCAGAGTAAGATATCCCAGGGAGACTTCTTCGAGATATCCCAGTCTGGCG
>JBEKIK010000459.1:0-2662 GCA_050011795.1 Thermoguttaceae bacterium
GAATCGGCGGCGATGAAAAAGAAAAAAAGGTGCGCATCGAGGTTATCGACAACGGAGTCGGGATAGCGGGAAAAAACCTGACTAGAATATTTTCCCACGGATTTACCACTAAAAAACAAGGCCATGGTTTCGGTCTGCATAGTTCGGCGAATACCGCCAAGGAATTGGGCGGCAATTTGTTTGCCCACAGCGACGGACCGGGCCGCGGAGCGGTTTTCACCCTGGAACTCCCCTTTATGCCGGCCGAGACGCCGATTATTCCCAGGCAGACGCCGGTTATTCCGGCCCAGACGCCGATCATGCCAATGGAGGCGCCAAGATGAGCCAACAGGAGACTATCCGCATTTTAGTGATCGACGACCAAGAGTCGATTCACGAAGACTTTCGCAAGATCATCGAATCGCAAGGCGACGATCAAGCGCTTAACAAGGCGGCGGCCGCGCTGTTTGGGGAAGAGATTGCCCAAAGCGAGAGCGTTGAATCGTTCAAGATCGATTCGGCGCTTCAAGGGGAGCAAGGACTGGCGCTGGTGGAGCGGGCATTGGCGGAAAACCGCCCCTATCCGCTGGCGTTCGTCGACGTTCGCATGCCGCCGGGCTGGGACGGCGTGAAAACAGTGGAACGCATTTGGAAGGTGGACCCGGAGATACTCGTTGTTTTATGCACGGCCTATTCCGATCACACCTGGGAGGAAATTGTCCGCCGCCTTGGCCGAAGCGACCATTTGCTGATCCTAAAGAAGCCTTTCGACAACATCGAAGTCCGCCAAATAGTTCTAGCCCTGACCAAACGTTGGCATCTGGCCCGCCAGGCGGCCATGACGCTAAGCCAGCTTGAAGGGATGGTGGCCGTGCGCACCCGGGACCTGGAGGCGCGGAGCCAGGCCCTGGAAAAGGCCGCCGAAGAACTGCGGGCCATGAACAAGCAACTCGCCTCGGCCCGCCTTGCCGCCGAAGCCGCCAGCCGGGCCAAATCGGAGTTCCTTGCCAATATGAGCCATGAAATCCGCACGCCCATGACTTCCATCCTCGGTTTCGCGGAACTCCTGCGCGAACAAATTACCGCGTCCAAGCATCTGGATGAAAGCGATGAATTCATCGATGCCATAGTCCGCAACGCGAAATACCTCCTGGGCGTCATAAGCGACATTCTGGATATGTCCAAGATCGAAAACGGCACGTTCGACCTGAACAAGGTCCTCTGTTCGCCCTTTGAAATTGTCGCCAACTCCGTAGCCACCATGCAATCGGCGGCCAACGACAAAGGGCTGACGCTAAACGTGGAATACCTCGGCGACGTTCCGGAAACCATATACACCGACCCCGTCCGCCTGCAACAAATTCTCATCAATCTAATTGGTAACGCGGTGAAGTTCACCGAGTCCGGCGGCGTTCGAGTGGTCGCCCAACTCGCGCGGGACGATCCGGCCCGGCCGCTGCTTTACCTGCGGGTGATCGACACCGGCATCGGCATCAGCGACGAGCAACTGGGGAAGTTGTTCGATCGCTTCAGCCAGGCCGATACTTCATTGACGCGAAAATACGGCGGCTCCGGACTGGGACTTACCATATCCAAGCGACTGGCAAACATGCTGGGAGGCGACGTGTTTGTCGAGAGCAAGCCGGGGCAAGGAAGCGCCTTTACCGTGACCGTGGAGGCGGGGTCTTTGAATGCCGGGGCGTTGCCCTGCGGCGCCGCATCCGCCGTTCGTGACGATCAACCCTTGAAAATAGCAGCCGGCCCCGAGTCGGGGGGAAAGATTCTCCTTGCCGAAGACTCCGCCGACAATCAACGCATCATCTCGCTCATCCTCTCCAAAGCCGGATTTCATGTGACCATTGCGGAGAATGGGCAGGTAGCTTGCGAAAAGGCCTTGGCGGCCTGGAACGAGGGCGCGCCCTTCGATTTGATCCTGATGGACATGCAAATGCCGGTCCTGGACGGTTACGAGGCCACCCGCCGGATGCGCAGCAACGGATACGATCGCCCCATCGTGGCCCTGACCGCGCATGCCACCAGCGGTGATCGCAAGAAGTGCCTGGATGCGGGTTGCGATTACTACATCACCAAGCCCATCGACCGCAATGAACTGCTGCTGGTGGCCGCGGGCTGCATGAGGCAGTTCGACGAAGCCGGGCAGGGAGGCAATCGGCCGTAAAGCTTGATAATGCCTTGTGGAAAAAGAAAACCGACGCAAACGGTCTTACGACCGTAGTGCGTCGGTTTGGTAGTTCCATATCAGCTAACCATTCTTTCCCATTCCCACTCCGGGAAAAGTGCGAACGAGGAGAACGATTGCAGCCACGGGCGCGGGGCTTAACCCCGCTGCCGCCGACTGCTTGTTTTTTATCTATTACGCCTGCGCCAAGCGGCCCCGATCAGGCCAAGGGCGGCGATGGACAACAACACAAACGTGCTCGGCTCCGGAACGGCAGTCAATTCGCCGCTAGCCTCTGGGCCGCCGGTGATAGCCAGCGTGGGGTCGTCGCCAATGGTGAGGGTTCCGGTAACCACGGAACTAGCCTCCAGAGTAGCGCCTCCGCTAACGGTTACATTTGCCGAGTAGGTTAGGTCACCCACGTCAAGCGTGCTGGCTGTGACGTTGGTATCGCCGGTATAAGTCAATGCGCCGGTGAGTGTCACCGATCCGCCGCCGGACACT
>JBEKIK010000460.1:0-4959 GCA_050011795.1 Thermoguttaceae bacterium
GCGAAGTCCTGTGCATCCGCGACTTCGGCGATTTGCCGTCTGAACTTCGGCCGATATTGGAGGACGAACTCTCCCGGCGCGAATTCGTCCCAATTATCCAGCGGATTACCGGCGTGACGGCCGACGTCGATCCTTCGCAATGGCACGTGGAAACTGATCGGGGGCCGACTTCTTTTCTCTTAGATAGCGAGGATGACGTGCGGAGGATCGGCCCTTATAAAGCCTTGTTCATCGACACGCACGGCATCCGATACTTGATCCCCGATACCCGCGCCATGGATTACGCCAGCCGCCGCATCCTAGATCGCTACTTTTAAGGCGCCGTATAAAAATAAAATAGCCATTTTGAACAGGAGGACAGGCATTCTTGCCTGTCTTTGAAAAGGAGGAAGGAACTCTTGCCTGTCTTTTTCCGGCCAGACAAGAATGTCCGGCCTCCTGATTTAGGTCGTGCCAGACAAGAATGTCCGGCCTCCACTGTTTTAATCATTGCCCACCAAGCTGAAAAACTCGTCCAAGGATTCAGTCTCGAAAGACCGTTTGTCCCAAGACTCGATGATTTCATCGATTTCTTTCAAATACTTTGCCTCGGGAATGTCGGAGATGGGCGCATTTTCGCCGGCTGCGGCGGAGATTTTTTGAAATCCGCCATTTATCGCCTCATCCAAAATCCGATCTCCGCGGCCCATCGCCTTCCAAGAGGCGTTTCTGAAATTACAGACGTGGTCCGATAACCATGAATCGCCCAGAATGTTACTTTCCTGGAATGTGAATTGCACTGCCCGGGCGGCTATGTCAGTCTGTGATCCCGACTGATTATTGCCTTGGATTCCCCAAAACACCACCCCATCCGGCCTAGCTGCTGATAATGCGTTCCACCAGTCGGCACGGCGGTTTGTTTCCAGCGCCGGCGACGCGACGGCCGTTGTCTTTTCCGCCAAAGTCGATCCTTGCGAAAGATCTTCGCCGATGCTAAGCGAAGAAACAGACGACGAGGCCAACCACTGCTGCGTTGCATTCGTCGCCGTTACCTTGAACGATTTCGAGACCGAATTGGTCCCGTTGCTTACAGTGACAGTAACATAAAACACGCCCGTATAGCTCGAAGCCCGAGTGATTCGCAATTGGTTGCCCGAAATCGACAAACACACCTTGCCGCTGGAAATCGCGACTTGCGCTTGGGTTTTCGCATCGACGGTGTAGGCCGTGGGGGAATAGGTCAGCTTGTCGCCGTTGGCGTCGCTTGCCGATAGTGGGATGGTGATTCCGCCGGCTTTATTGGACAAAATCTGGTCGCTAACGGCCTGCAGCACCGGAGGAGAGTTTTGCAGGGCAAGCGAGAGTTTATAACTGCCGGTTTGACGGGAATTGTAGGCGGTCATTTTGATGTAATACGTGCCGCTTGTCGTCGCCGTCCATTGGATGCAAGACGCCGGGTTATTGGACGAGACGTCGTTGTTGTAAGCTAATTGCGTAGTGCCGTTGCGATCGTACAAGACTAAAACCGAGTCTGTCAGGCCGACTAACGTCGTTGAGATGACGTACTTTTTACCCGCCACGGCCTGGAATTTAAACCAATCCTGATCGCCGCCGGTCTCAATTGTTCCCGCCATCGTGCCGCCCACGGTGATCGGGGCGGCCGCCGCGGCGCTGTTGCCGTAATCGTCCGACGGCAGCACCGTCAACGAAACCGTCAATGCGTCGCTCCAATGCGAATTATTGTCCTCTGCCCGGGCAAAAATGGTGTAGGCGCCCGTACTCAGCGAAGACGTGTTTAGCGCCAACTCCGCGGTTCCGTTGAGCACCGTGCTATCCGATCCAATTGAGGTGTCGCCGCTGTTGTAAACGCCGTTTCCATTTGCGTCCTTGTAGAAATAAACGGCCTTGATGCCGCTTGAAGAAGTGGCCCCGGCAGCGGTCAGCGTCACCGTGGCGCCCTTGACGATCGAGGACGATGAAACGGTCAACGATCCCAGTTTCGGCGGGGAAACCTCGTCGCCATCCAACAATTTCAAGGTATTATAGGCGTTCAAACGCCCACCGCTGAGCACCTTTCCGCTGAGCGAACTGATTTTATCGACGCCGTTTAGAATTGCGTTTTTGACTTCCGCGACCGTGGCGTTGCAGTCGTATGCCCAACACAATGCCGCCACGCCGGAAACCAGCGGAGTAGCCATGCTCGTGCCCGAATAGGTGCCGTAACGGTTGTTCGGCAGCGTACTGTATATACTGACGCCCGGCGCGGCCAGATCGACCGTAGTTGCGCCGTAGTCGCTGAAACTCGCCAGGTTATCGTTCTTGTCTGTAGCCGCCACGGAAATTACGTTCACCGCGCTATAACTGGCCGGATATTGGGCCGCGGCGTCGTTGTTTGCTGAGCTGTTTCCAGAGGCGGCGACGTACATACTGCCGGCGCTGTTGCTGGCTTCAATCGACTCGTTCAATGCGGAACTGTATATTGTGCCGAATTGACTCCGACCACGCCGAGGCTGTTGTTTCCCACGGCCCCGATGGTGCCGGAGACGTGCGTGCCGTGCCCGTTGTCGTCCATGACGTTGCCGTTGTTGCTGACGAAATTATAACCGTGAACGTCGTCGACGAATCCGTCTCTGTCGTCGTCAACGCCGTTGCCGGCTATTTCAGCCGAATTCGTCCATATATTAGCGGCCAAATCGCTGTGGGTGTAATCGATGCCCGTGTCGAGCACTGCCACCACCACGCTTTTGCTGCCGGTGGTCAAATTCCAGGCGTCTTTGGCGTCTATATTGTCCAGACTATAGACTTTATCCGCCGAAGGATCGTTCGTAGTGACATCGAATTGCTGGACCGAGTCTTGTTCATAACCGGCGATATTCACGTTGTTTGCCAGCCAATTCGACACGGTGCCGGACAACGCGCCGGAACTGCGCGCCAATACCATGCCCTCCAATCCAAGTCCTTCCAAAACTTGGAAACCGATGCCGCCGCCGCTCAACAGCGTCGATACCTGCGCCACGGACGTGATGCCCTTGATAGCCGACGTACTGAATTGGATGATCCAGTCGTAAGTGTTCTCGCTGGACGTGCTCGCGCCGTAGGACGATTGCGTCCCGGCGCTTTGGGCCGATACCGCGGCAGTTCCGGCATGAGTCGCCGTATTGCTATCTATGTAACTGGTAAACCATATCGAATTGACAACCGCTGATGTTGCGTCCGCGCTCATCATGGCGCGGCTTTCAAGCGATTCGATCCTCAACAATCGGCGGCGTATGTGCCGGTCGCGGTGTAGCGAAACTCCCCCAAGTTTGCCGCCGCGATTCGATGTATTAAAAAGTTTTTGACCGGTTCGATAACAAAAATCCAACAATCCGGACTCGGTGCCAAGGCCTAGCATGATGCATCCCACGATGTAGCGGCTCGAGCAAAAGTTTCCGCCGGTCCAACGAGGAAAATATATTCCCCGACGAAATCCCGCCCTTTGCGGCAACTTTGCTCTTCTGTGACGAGAAGTATGAAAAGCTCAAATCTTATGAAAGTTTGTGTCATAAAACCGGCGCGGTCAAATAGGATTCTCATTCGTGGCATATTTGTATTGTCTTGGAAACGTTCGTTATCTTGCAAACGTTGCCAAAAATGCACTTGCCCCTGAACAACCGGCATAACTACTTCATGCATTTGTTGGATGTGGTGCTGCTGCTACGAAGATGGTTGCAAAGATGTTCGGCCTGCTGCTGCTAAACTTCCACGCCGTTGTTTTTTCACTACGTCGCTCCCGGCGCTGCCAATTCGAGGCAAGATCCGAAGGCATTTATTTGCCGGGTGACATTTTGCTCCATGCGCGTCCAAATAGCAAGCATTTTCATGCGATAAATTGCAGGCCAAAAAAACATTTTGAAATACGTTGCTGGCATGGCAATCTGCGAAGTCTATCCCCGACCGGATAAATAACAAAACAGGCTAACAAGGGAGTTTGGATAAGTCCATTTTGCAGACCCATGATAGCAACGAAAGCATCCGCTTTATCACACAAAATCCCCTAGATAATGTCTCAAAATGAAAATAAAATACATAATAGTTCCGGCCCGCGGGGGAGCGGCATTATAATTGTACAGGAGGCCAGACATTCCTGTCTGGCTCCAAATCAGGAGCGCTATCATGAAATTAATCCAAGTGCTGGGAACCGGCTGCCCAAAGTGCGAAAAACTCAAAAAGAACGTCGAAGAAGCCGTGAAATTAGCCTGCGTCGAGGCAAGGATTGAAAAAGTCACCGACATAAACGTGATTACCGGCTTCGGCGTGATGATGACTCCCGCCTTGGCCGTGGACGGCGAAGTGAAAGTGGTCGGCAAGGTGCCATCGCCCGAAGAGATTAAGAAATTGTTGGATTAATATTACCTTTCACAACAAAATGTATTTCCCATAAAAAATAAAGAGGATATTCGCCATGACCGCGACTAACAGCCTAGTCAAGAACCGACTTGAAAAATGAAATAAACGGGGTGTTTTTCCATGCAAATTAAAAATATCTTCACTATTTGCCTGCTGCTGTTCGTGGCCGCCGCCATTACGGTGCTGACGGTCAAAAGCCTTCGTTCAGGCCCGCAATCCGCAAGCGCCGAACCGACAATTCAAAACGGCGTCGTAGTGTACTATTTTCACGGCAACACGCGATGCCCTACCTGCCGCAACATCGAGGCCTATGCCCACGAGGCGGTCGAAAGCGGTTTTGCCGATGAGTTGAAGAACAAACAAATCCTATGGCAAGTGATCAACTACGAAACGCCCGGCAACGAACATTTCGCCGCCGATTACGAATTTGTCGCGCCTATCGTCGTGCTTGTCATGTTTAAACACGGAAAACAGGTGAAATGGAAAGGTCTGCCGGAAGTCTGGTCGTTAGTGGGCAATAAAGACGACTTCTTCAAGTATGTCCAAGCTGAAATTCAGGTTTACCTGGATGACAAGAAAACCGCATCCCGG
>JBEKIK010000461.1:0-2643 GCA_050011795.1 Thermoguttaceae bacterium
CTGGTGTAAACAACGGTTGAAAACTGTGGCGCGTGTGGGTTGAAAAGTGTGGCGCTCAGAATGAAAGATGGTACTATTGTAACTCCGATGTTAAGGGAAAGAAAGTAGTCTCCCCTGACCTAGGTCAGGGCCGGTTGCAACGGTTAATTCTTTGGGGGCGGTTGTCTTTCTTCAGGTGATTTTAGCGAGGATTCCGGCATACTTTCGGCAGGTTTTTGGTCGGCGGCTCGTTTACCGCCCGCACGGCGGCGGGCGTCTTTCAAGCGGTAACTTTCACCGCTGGACTCCAGAATATGGCAGCGATGGGTCAGCCGATCGAGCACTGCGCCGGTCAGACGCTCGCTGCCGAGCACTTCCGGCCATTGTTCGAAGGGCAGGTTCGTGGTCACGATGATGCTGGTCCGTTCATAGGCCGTGCTCACGACATCGAAGAGCAACTCCGAGCCGAGCTTGCTGGCCGGGACGTAGCCTAATTCATCGAGTATCAAGAGGTCCAGTTTGGCGAGTTGAGTTTTCATCCGCGCCAACTGGCGTTCCTCGCGGGCTTCCATAAGTTGGGTAATCAACTCGGTGACCCGCCAGAAGCGGACCTTTTTGCCTTGTTGACAGGCAGCGATTCCCAATACAATGCAAAGATGAGTTTTTCCCGTTCCGGGATTCCCTACGAAGATCACCGACTCCCGTTTGTCGATATACTCGCCCCGCAGCAGTTCGCCGACGAGCACGCGGTTAATCGAGGGCTGGGCCTCGAACTTAAAATCCTCCAGCGTCTTGCTGTTGGGGAAGCGGGCTGCCTTTAGCCTTCGTTCGGCCGCCCGTTTTTCACGGGTAATAAGCTCCAACTCGCATAGTTGCAGCAGAAAGCCCAGGTGATCGACGTTTTCCGTGGCACACCGGGCGGCGATCTTCTCGCATTCGCCGTTAAAGGTCGGCAGCTTCAGCGCCTTCAGATGATGTTTCAATAGCACCGTGCTTTTGGTTTCAAGCTTCTTCATGGCAAGCCTCCTTGTATCTCAGGGTGTCGTAGATCGCCAGCTTCGGCGGGGGAACTTCATGGCCTTGCAAGTGCGGATGGTCGTCCAGGCGAAAGTACTTGGCCGGCTGTTCGCGGCCGTCCTCAAGCAACAGCCGGATCGCCTCCACGGTCAAGGCCCCGATCGCCAAAGCCCGATCCACCGCTTTGGCCAGTTCTTTAAGTTCGCACGACTCCAGGAGCCGCAGCACCTTGATGAATTCGCGTCTACCCACCTGCCCAAGCTCGCCCTCCAGCCGCCGCCGTAAAACAGTGAATCCCTCGGGCAAGTCCCAGTCGTCAAAGGGTTTTCCGAAGTCCAACGCCCCGGGCTTGCGTTCCAACAAAGCCAAGTAATGCACTGGATCGTAATGCACGTTCTCCTTTTCCCAATCCCGAGGATGCTCGGCCACAACCTGGTCCTGCACCACAAACCACGCCTTTTCGATGCCCCCGATCGCCATCACCGCATGATGGGCGTATTGCGTCGGCACCGAATAGTCGTTGCGGTCGAAACGGACCAGCGACAGTGAACTCGCCTGGCAGGGCTCCACACGCCGCGCTTCAAAGGGTTTTTCAGGCATGGGCAACATGGCGCGGCGATCTTCTTCCAAAAGCTCGGCTTTGATATCGGCCTTACCCCGAAGCTTCCGCTTTAGATCCTGACGGCAGGACTCTGCCAACTGCTCATTAAAGACCTCGAAATCGTCGAATGCCGGCAGGGGCACCATGAAGTTCCGCCGCGCGTAACCGACGAGGGTTTCGATGTGCCCCTTCTCGTTCGGCCGGCGGACCAGGCAGAAATGATGCTCAAACAGGTAATGGCTCTTCAGGCGGAGGAATTCCGCCGTCAGCACGCTCCCACGTTTCTGAACAACTTTCGACACGGCGATTTTCGTGTTATCGTAGCTGACCCGCTTCGGCACGGCATTAAAGAACTCGAACGCTCGGCGATGCCCTTCCTGAAACGTCTCCGTGCATTCCCGCGGAAACGCCTGGCAGAAAAAGGCGTCGCTAAAGGGCAGCGACATCACAAAGAAGGCAATCTGCCGCTCCTGGCCCCGATACATGACCGTGGCCGCGCCGAAATCGACTTGGCCCTCTCCGGGCTTATGGCTTAAGGGCATGAAGACTTCAGCCGTCTTCTGTTGCCAGCGACGCACCTCTTCCTGCACTACTGTTATGCCGCCTCGATACCCCTTCTCACAGAGCCGCTCAAAGATCCGTTTCGACGTATGTTTTTGCTTCTTGGGCGCCTTTTTATCCGCTTCAAGTATCTCGTGAATCAGCGGTATGAACGGCCCGAGGACCGGCTTTTCCCGCTCCTGCCGCTTCCGATACCCGGGCGGCTCCTCGTGGGACAATATCTTTTTTAGCGTGTCCCAATGTAGATCATAGACCTTGCAGGCCTCACGCTTCGACAATTCGCCGGTCAGCACCCGGCGACGCACTTCGCTCCAGAATTCCATGTTCGTGTACACTCTCTGTTACCTCGCGGGGGGGTGAGATTTGTAACGGTTATTCCGCTACAAGTCTTGCTTACCCTTCCGCGAGTTTGGTTAAGAGCGCCACGTTTTTCGACCGTTACGTAGGTCCCCCTCCGCGCCACGGTTTTCGAGCGTTGTTTACAC
>JBEKIK010000462.1:0-2638 GCA_050011795.1 Thermoguttaceae bacterium
CCAGAGCGATAAGCACCCACAGCCGCCCGCCCCGCCATCGGACGTCTATTCTGTTCGGACTGTGCGGACTGTGGGGGCTGTGTGGGCTGTGCCCGTGCTGTTCCAGTTGTCTGTTGCGCCCCGGCCGCTGCTGTAGAAGATGAAGAGTTAGAGGAAGAGGTAGATGTGGGTACTTCTACTAAGGCCGATGCGCTTGATCCTTTGTTTTCGTTCTGCCCCTGGGCTTGGACATTACCGGCCGAAAGCCCCCAAAGAATTGTCAAAACCAAAAGCAAAACCACGCACATTTTTCGCGATGACATGATAAAACTCCTTGTGTTAGGGAAAATTCCTGTACAGGTCTTGGTTTAATTGTTCGATGCGGTCGCCAATCTCCATCATCGACGAATCGATTCCATGCCCGGCTTCAGGCGGTGAAGATCGCGGCTTGAGTTGTTCTATTGCCGCTTCCACTTGCCGGAGTTGATCGATCTGCAGATCTTGATGGTATTCCGGTAACTCGGCCTGCAATTGAGCCAGTTGCGAGCGGAATTGCGCGAGCCTTTCCGGCGTTATGTCGGATGATTCGCCCGCAGACAACTTCTCGTCCAACTCCCCGACTTGCCGCCACAGGTCGGCCATTCGTTTCTCAAATGCGGTTTCTTTATCCGCAAGGAATTCGCTTGTGCCTGGCTTTGCCGATGGCGTCTTAGTACGGGGTACTGCCGCAACCGCGGGCGACCTTGTGGTCGGCCCGGCGTCATTGCCGCCAAAAACAAAACGCAGTAGACGGGTGGCGCCGGTAAGTTCCGTTGTTGTCAGAGCGGCAAGCATGAGCAACAATGCCGCCGCCATCCAGCGCACCGGACATATCCGCCTCGAAAATCCCGCGAACGGACGCCATCGCCCGGACGGCTCGTGCGGCCGGGGATGCGCCGACGGTTGCTCAACATAGTCCAACCAATCTTTCAGCAAGTTCGCCGTTTCGCCGGCGGTTTGGTATCGCTGGGCCGGATTTTTGGCATGCAACCGGGCGATAATCCGCTCCAGCCATTTGGGAATTTTGGGATTGATCTCCCGGATCGTTCGAGGCGTTCCCTCGCAAATCTGCCGCAACACGGCCATGGTCGTTTCGCGACGAAAGGGCGATTGACAGGTGCACATGGCGTACATCACGCTGCCCAGGCTGAAAAGATCAATCCGATGATCGACGAATTCTCCGTTGGCCTGTTCCGGGGCCATGTATTCCGGCGTGCCGGCGATAAAACAACTGCGCGTGAAACTGGCGTCGTCCACCGCTCGGGCAAGGCCGAAATCGGTGATCACGACCCGCTCCACGCCGTTCTCCAGCAAAATATTGGCGGGCTTGATGTCGCGATGCACCAGACCTTGGGCATGCGCAGCCGCCAAGCCTTCCGCAATTTGAATGCTGATGCGGAGAATTTCCTTTAGCTCCAGCGGCCCGTCGCGATCGATGCGTTCCTGCAACGATATGCCGTCGATAAACGGCATGACCAGGTAGGGCATTTCGTTCGCCGAATCCACCGCGTAAATAGCGATCACGTGCTCGTGCACCACGGCCGCGGCGGCCCGGGCCTCGCGGGCAAAACGTTGGCGCGCCGCGGTGCTGTGCATCCATTGGGGCGCTAGAACTTTAATGGCCACAAAACGATTCAAGACCGAATCAAAACCCTTCAGCACGATCCCCATTCCGCCGCGGCCGATAACTTTCACGATCTCATAAGGGCCGAGCCGGCCAAGCTTGGTCGGGTCGTCGGAAGGCGAAAGAAATTCCAGCTTCATACATCCCGCGTTGTAGACCGTGTTGGTCGGCGCCAAAACGTTATCGGTGCTCGTTGCACCCTTTAAATTTACTATGGTACTGAGCAACTGCTGGGCGTCGTCCCACCAATCTGGACCGGCCGCCAACGATTCCAGCTCTTTTCGGCAATCCGCGCAGGACTCGAGATGCCGGGCCAACTCATCTTGAGACTTCGGAGGCAACCGATCGTCCAGGAGTTCCCGGATCTGCCGCCGATCGCATTGTGAATTGGATGAAACCATAAAAACCGTAATCCTGAGTTGGGCGCCATGGCCAAGCCTGCTTGGCCACGCCGGTTTTTTCAATTATTTCATGGCACCCGCGCAAAACCGCAAGTGGTTTTATTGCATATTATTTTTCTTCCAAGGTTTCGATCTTTTGTCTTAGCCGCGCCATTACTCGACTGCGGGCGATGTAAACCGCGCCGGCCGAGATGTCTAACTCTTTCGCCGTTTCGGGCACGGGCCGATTCTCGACGCTGGTAAGCCAAAAGGCTTGCCACGTGCTTTCGCGAAACTCGCTGTGGATTTGTTCCGCAGCCCAGGCAAACGCCTGACGCTTGTATTCCCGGTCGAAAACAGCCGAGTCCTCCCGGTCCAGATCGTGCGGATCGGGTTGCTCGGCCAAAAGTCTACGGATGTCGCTGTTGCCGGCGCCGGTCGGATGCCGCCGCCGGTAAGCCAGCCAGTTTATCATCAGGTTTCTGGCTATGCGGAACAACCAACCCCGAAAACTCCCTCGCTGGGTATCCGGGTCCCACCGCTGGATGGCCGAGGCCACGGCCACAAAAACTTCCTGTGTCAACTCCGATGCATCCGCATCTTGAAAACCCTGAAT
>JBEKIK010000463.1:0-2627 GCA_050011795.1 Thermoguttaceae bacterium
CATACCGAAGTCTTTTACTCCATCGAAAAACAACACCATAATCAAGTACTCTTACGATCCTTTTTCAATTACGCCAAATTACCATTGGAAAAGGATCATTAACTATGCAAAGGTCAATAATCCCAGGCGTAAACGCCTGGGCTATGCTAAAGCAAATCTGCATTTACAGTTTGAGTTACAAATAATATCGAATCCCTAAGTTTACAATTTCTTCTACTTGCTGGGAAGATGGGCAAATGCCGGCTAAGCAAAGGCTTTGGATCGATTGGTTCCGAACTGCTTAGGGCCTGATAACCCCCACTAACGGACGAAATTAAGCAATTCGTGGATTACCCTTGGGACGGTTTTTGGGAATACTAAGCACTTCGTTTTCGCAACCATTCGTGTTGGTCTTCAGACAGGGAAGGGGGCGGAAAATGGAGGATTTCCTCTTCATTCTCCGCATCATCTTCTTTATTCTCTCCCACGTCTTCCTCCAGGGCCGGCTCGGGCATTTCTTGTTCCTCTTCCCGGCGATATCGGGTAATCCACACCAAAAACGCCGGCAAAATAATCAACGACGAGACCAGGCAGCAACTCATTCCGATGGTCAATACGCGTCCCAGGCTTTGCAGTCCGCGATGGTCGGCTATCATCAACACCGCGAATCCGACCATGGTCGTCAGGGTATTGAGAATCACCGCCACGGCAGTCGAGGGACTCATCCGGTAGCGGCACGCCTGGCGGCGGAAATCGTAAATGATGTTTATTCCGTTATCCACGCCCATTCCCAGCATCAGGGGCAGGCTGATCATATTCGCAGCATTAAAGGGTATGTTCAAAAAGCCCATGATTCCAAACATTTGCAACATGCAAAGCCCCAAAGGCAAAACCGCCAGGAAAGTATCGCGGAGGTTGCCCAGGTTCAAAAACATGACGGGCAGAATGGTGCACAAGGCGAACCAGGTGGCTTGCTCATAACTGTGTTTCATTTGCAGCGAGGCCTCGTAGATCTGGATGGGGTTGCCGGTGATGTTTCTATCGACGCTGCGGACCTCGCGGACGAATCGTTCCATGGCACTCATATCCCATATATCGCCTTTGGAATAGATCTTCATCAAATGTTTGCCGGATGGGCTGACGAAACGCGCGACTAGGCTCTCCGGCAGATCGCTTAATTGCGGCGGCTCGGGATTGGCCGCCGAGCGCAGGGCGTACAAGCGGGCCAAAACGTCGGCAGCCATGGCTTGCTGGAATCCGGCCAGCCGGGCGTAACACTCGGCCTGGGGCAGTTGCCGCAACAATCCGCCGATCTGCCGCACTTGTTGCCGGATATAATTACCCTCTGAATCACCCGAGGGCACGGCCTGGACCCGGGCGAACATTTGACTCAGTTCCTCCATCGAGGCCAAGGGGATCTGCGGCACTTGTTGGGGCAGATTCGCCAAACGCCGATTGATCCGCTCGATGGCCGGACGCTTGGCCGCCACGGCCGAGGCCGACATGGAATCGTCCGGGGCCAGGATCGAGTCGATCTCAATGACATTCTTCACCGAGGGCAATTGAAGAAATTGCTTTTTTCGCGCAAGCAAGGTCTGCGAGTTCTCGGCGATGGAAATGGCAAAAGAAGCGCTTTGACCGCCCTCAGTCAATATTTTTTGTTCCAGGGCCACGCTTTCCAGTCCTTCGGCCTGCATGTGCAGCAGGTTGTGGTCATACCATACGCCGACCATGCCCAGGGCCAGCAAAACCGTGCCCGCCATGCCCCAGGTTAAAACGCCTCTGGGACGGGCGCAAATCGGTTCCAGCCAGCGATGGAACTCCAACGGCTGGGGCAAAACCCGGTAGTGGTTTCGATCGGACAAGTAGATCAGGGCCGGCAAAACCGTCATGGCCGCCAAACAACACAACAACACTCCGCCGCCGGCGATGATTCCCAACTCGGCAACACCCACGAATTCCGTAAATCCGGCCATGTAAAAGGAAACGGCCGTGGCTATCATCCCCACCACGATGCCCGGGGCCACGGTCCCGGAAGTTTCCAGCAAAGCTTCTTCGACCGATCGATTTGCCTCCCTTAATTGCAGGTAGCGGGCTACGATGTAAATTCCGTAATTGATGCCCAGCCCGGTAAGAATCGCACCGAATGCGCTGCTTAAAATATTCAGATGTCCGACCGTCAACACCGTGTAGCCCAGCGACCAGATCATGCCCAGCAGCAAAGCGGCCATGGGCAGCATGGAATGGCGTAATCCGCCAAACCCCAGGAGGACCACGATCACCACGCCCACCATCGACAGCACGGTGGCAATGGCCATGGACGATTCGCTGGAGGACATTTCATCATGTTCGATGATCGGCAGGCCGGTAAGTCCAATGGAGGTTTCCGGATGCCGGACCCGAGCCCGGCCGACCAGGCGTTGCAGTGCGTCGACGGCGTCATTATTGCCGGTGAAGCTTTCCTTGCGGGCGGCGGCGAATTTCAACTGAATAAAGCCCATGCGGCCTTCCTGGGCCAACAAGTATTGGGCAACGGGGTGATCCCGATCCATTTTCCCGACCAGATCGGGCCAAGGCGATTGATATTTGCCGCGCTCACTAAGGGCATCCATAAGACTGTCAAAAAAGCCGACAATGCCCGATTCCAT
>JBEKIK010000464.1:0-1934 GCA_050011795.1 Thermoguttaceae bacterium
ATAAAAACCGATTTGCGGCGGTGATATACGCGGCGCGTTTGAATATTCGCGAAAATTGTAACCCAGCGAAAGCAGCTTGCCGCGGCGCGCCACGGTGACTTTGGGCGTTTCGGGCGTTCCGACATTCAGTTGGTATGTGCCGCCCGGCTCGAGTGTGAGATAGTTTACGTCCGTATCGGTATAAACCCGGCCGCCGTCCTCCCATTGGACGCGAATTTCCTTAATCTGATATCGGCCCGGGGCAAGGAAAACGCTTGGGCCGGGATGCTCGATTTCTTTAATTACTCCGTTCTCGCCGGCCAGGGTGAGTTTTTCCACGAGCCTGCCTTCGATCTTTAACTCGCAGGCCGACGGGTCCCGGGCAGGCTGTTGATTCGCCGCCTCAGCCGCAAATGCGATAGCGGGCAAAAACAACAAGCAGGCCTGGAAAAGATGCCAACCGCCGGGCTTTGCCGTTAAATGTAAAGTTTTCATGGTACTCTGTCCACCCGCACCCGAGCACTGCTACTGCGACGTTATGACGATCTTCCGCAACGCCTCGATTTTACCATATAACTATACGGGTGTCAAAGGTTGTGAATTTTTGTAGGGTGCGTGAAACGCATCGCAATTTGAAGGGGATGGTGCGTTCCACACACCCTACATATTGTGGTTATGGGGACTCAGACGCGATAAATTCACAACCTCTTAGAAGTCGTCCTTGTTGAACGACTTTTTTATCGAATGCGGATACTTCCTGCATCTCGAACGCGGCTAAATCGCCTGAATCTTGTTTCCGCGCAGCGGCGCGGGAACAAGATTCGGCAAAAAACGTTTCCATTGCGCAATCACATCACCGGCACCCCCGGCCCCGGATTTTTTTCGAGATTGATCACGCTGTCGTTTTCTTGATCTATCTCGAAAGGATCGGCCTTCATTTTAACGTTGACGTGATATTCCTTGGCAGGCTCGGAAGGTACTCGCCACGAGTACCGGCAGGTGAAACCTCATCCATACTCGAAATTGCCGTTTTGGACGACTTCGCCCTTGGGGTCCTTGATGGTGAGTTCGGGTTTAGGCGGCCTGCCGCCGCCCACCATCATGTCCGAAACCACCTCGCCGACAGAACCGACCAGCGTCATTGCCAAAGATACTTGTTTGTTCTCACCGCCGCCCTGCATGTATCCTCCGACCGACACCAAGGGTTTGTATGGCGGGCCGAAAGGAAATTCGACCGTTTCGCCCGCGCTTACTTTGACGGGTTTGTACTTGGCGGTCGCCCCGGCCGTGACATACGTGAAACGGCGGCCCGGCGGCCCTATCGAGGCGCTGTTGCCGACCAGCCAACTCTCCAGCACCCGGCCCAGGGCCAGTAATCCCGAGTTTTCCTTCGCCTCGTCTTTCTTCTCCTCTTTTTTCTCTTCCGGTTTGCTCGGCTCCGGGACGTTTGTTAAGTCGATGGTGTAGGAGAGCAATTTCCACTCGCCCTCGGGTATGGCAATGGGCGTATCCTTTTCACCGCTGATTTTGAGAAAGCCGTTGTCGCCGTAGATCACCGCGTTAAAGCGGCCGTTGGGATTCGTTATTTTGCCCAAGGGCGCCGAAGCGGGCTCCAGCGTGAGTTTATCGCCAGCCGGCGAAATTTTTAGGTTATAGTAGCGGCCGTCTATATCGACCATTTTAGATACGTAATGCTGATAACTGTTTGAAGTCGCTTCGTAAGGCGACGAGTAACCCGTATTGCCTTGGTCGGGATCAATCAACAACATATCGCCTTGTTCGGGATAAAGTTGCCCACTGGCCATCCTTATGTTATCGGAAATTTTGTACTCGTCATCGAATCGCCCGTTGCTGTTGTTGTCGATCAAGACCACGTGCCGTTTTTTTCCATCCAAGGTGATGTCGCCTTCGCGATAAACGGCCGAATTGATCTGCACGCCGGCAAAGGTGTATTC
>JBEKIK010000464.1:1952-4564 GCA_050011795.1 Thermoguttaceae bacterium
GTGTATTCCTGCGAAGTATTTACATATCCACTAAGGGAAAAAGCATAATCCACCGGAGTCCCATCGACGTCGATGGTAACGTCCACCCGCGGAAACTGGAACCGTGCATACGAACCCCCGTAGTTAATACCCGGCATCGTTTCGGCCTCGATGACCTTGTCGTCGGTCAGGTCGCCGTTGTGATTTACGTCGAAATAGAGCCGATTGAATCCTACCGCCTTGGGCGGCTTGACTGGCTCGACTTGATCGGATCCCGATAAGGCCTGAAGCAGGCTGCCCGCCAGGCTTTTTGCCGGTTTCGACTTGGCATCCTTGTCATCCGTCTTGGCATTGTCGTCTTTGGACTTTGAATCCTTGTCTTCGGACTCGGCCTTCTTTTTTTCCGATTCCGGAAGCATCGTATCGAGCGCGAAAGCGAATTCCTGTGTTCCAAACTTGGCCACGCCGCGGAACGGGTGGTCAGACTCGTATTTAGGCTCCTTTTTCACAATATCCTTAAACCTGGCCGTTTGGTCGGCCCGTGGGCCGAAGTTAATGCGGTTTTTCCCTTCGGGCCCGATTTGGGCATATAACGACTGAGGGGACGTCGCCCGGTAGAGGTAGTCCAATGGGCCGTATGAAGTTCGCGATTCCAGTTTTTTGATCTCCAAAGTACAGGTTTCTGCTCTGGCGGCAGCGTAAACGGCACAGGCCGCAACGATTGCCGCGACCGCCGTTAAAAAATATCGTGCCCATGTTTTCATGAGATCGGTCCCTCCATTTTCTTGGTTTTTGATCCTTACCGTTGCCGGACGGCTATTAGCAAAGCTACTCATGTTGGAGCCGCAGTTTAAATGCTGCTCCAACATAATGTATTAAACCATAGCAGATAATATATCCACTGGTGATGGCGCGTCAACCCCCAACCAGGGAGTCATGGGGAGCAATTTGAATCAAAAAATTATTCGCTTTTCACACTTGTACTTCGTATTCAACCAACCTTCCTTTGAATAGTTTCCTCGAAACATATTAAAATCATTACGCTTTTAACCGGTATTTTGATCTTTGGAATTATCTATTTTCTTGTCGAAATGCGCAAATACAGTGCCCACGGTAATGGCGTTGCAATTCGTGCACTCCAGGCAGCGGACGCAGCGCAAGCCGTCCACGCGCCACTCGGGACGCACGCGGTCGCGGCACAGACTTCGGCAGCAGTCGCAGTCCTTGCATCGATCTTTATGAAAACGCAGGAAAAACAGAGAAATCGGGTCGAACAGGCTGTAGATCGCCCCCAATGGACAAACGAGCGTGCACCAAGGCCGCCAGGTAAAGAACGTGGCCAGCAAAAACAAGCCCAGGATCACGAGTTTTATCGCCGTCGGCCAAACAACCGCCTTGCCCGCGATTGCCGCCTGCGCCATGCTGGGCACGGCCCCTTCCAAGGCCCCGGCCGGACAAAGACGGCAGAAAAACAAAGGATGCCCTTCCCCCCAAAAAAATGGAACTGCAAACACAAACGCTATCAGAGAAACGTAACGGAAGCATCCCGTCCAAGCGGGCAGCGTAAATTTGCGCGTGGGAATTCGCGCAATCAAATCCTGCAAAAAACCGAATGGACAGGCCCAGCCGCACACGAAACTCCCCAACGCGGCCCCCAAAAAAATCAACGTCCCCAGGGCGGCGAACGGTATCAGGTGAATGGCGCTGAAGTTGGCCAGCACTCCGATCGGGCAGGCAAACGTGGCCAGGGGACACGAATAACAGTGAAACACCGGCGAACAAACGCTGTGCATGCGGATCATAAAGGGATCCAGCCAGGCAAATAGAAATCCAGCTTGAATCCACCATCGCCAGCGTGCAAGCCTCGATGCCACCGAACCCGAGTTGTTCTTGGCCATGGACGCCATGACCTCCTTTCAATGCACTCACGTAGGGCACAGCGAAGGCGCCTTGCCGCTGTAGGTCCGCTTCAGGTCATGGGATTTATTCAAGACGACTCCGCCTACGGTCACATCGCGCATCAGGTCTGGCTCAGATACGTTAATTGCCACTTCTTCCGTTTTTTGCACTGTCTGTTTGCGCATTTGCGGCGGTCCGCCAAACTGTTGGTCGCCGGGAAAAGGCGGTGGGATCTGCGGCAATGCCTCCGGAATCTCGATCGTCACCTCCGTTTTCCGTTCCGTCATAACCGGCACGAAATGGAACCGCGACCCATAAATGAGCGAGGCCAAACCGCCGATTAACAGCAACCCCGGTAAAATACCTCGCCTGACTAAAGTCCACATGAACGACCAATCTCCGTTTTACCGTCGGTGTGGTTTAAAAAATGGCGGAGGCGAATGGGAATCGAACCCACCCGGGACCCTTGCGAACCCCACACTGGTTTTGAAGACCAGGGACGTCACCAGACACCAATCACCTCCGCAAATTAAGTGGGCAGGGTTCAGGGTTCAGGACTCCAACATAAAATTGTTTGTATACTTTATACACTAATTATCGGAGGTTAGGAGCCATTCACAATAAACCTTGTATTTAAATCCTGGACCCTGAACCCTTAACCCTGAACCCTTTTGTAAAACGCCATCGTGGGCGATCCGCCAAAGGCAATGCCCATCCAGGCCGCCTCGTCGATT
>JBEKIK010000465.1:0-2591 GCA_050011795.1 Thermoguttaceae bacterium
TGAACGCCCGGGCGATATTCGTAAGCGGGCCTAGGGCCACGATGGTCACCTGGTGCGGCGCCGCGCGGACCTGATCGCAAATTTCTTTTTCCGAGGGGAGCAGGTGTTGCCGCTCCGCCACGTCGAACTCGCAGCCTCCCAGCCCGTCGGCGCCGTACAGATAGCGGCCTTCCACGGGCAGGCCGTTATCCGGTTCCGAGGCGGCCCCAAGCCGCGGCAGACGCGGGGGGTCGAGTTGTTCCAGAATGACCTGGACGTTGCGCGTGGCTTGGGCCGAGGTTACATTGCCTCCAACGGCGGTCACGGCCACCACGTCCAACTCGGGCTCGAAAATCGCCAAGCACAGGGCAAGGGCATCGTCAATGCCCGGATCGACGTCGAGGATTACCTTCCTGGCCATGAGTTCCTCGTTTTAGTAAACAAATACCTGCCCATATTTAATGCCGCTAAAACGATTTTAAATAGGCCGGCCGTGGATGGCAAGGGGGGCATGGCACCGGGGATAGGGAATAGGGAATGGTGAAAATCGCCAACGACAAAGCACGTATGTATTCATCCTTCATCCCTCATACTTCATCCTTGTTTTAGGGTTGGCGGCTGAGGCTGAAGATGGGCAGCATCAGTGCCAGTCCGATGGTTCCCACCACCACGCCCATCATGGCTATCATCAGGGGTTCGATAAGGCTGGTGGTGGCTTTGAGCGTGGTTTCGACCTCGTTGTCGTAATATGTGCTGACTTTTTCCAACACCACGTCTAATTTACCGGCTTCTTCACCGGCACTAATCATCTGTACCAGCACATTGGGAAAGAGCGGAGTGTTGTGCAGGACTTCACAGATTCGTTTTCCGCCGGTCACTTCTTCCAGGACTTTTTGCCAGATCATTTCATAATAATAATTGCCGGCCACCGCTTGGGCTAGCTTGATGGCCTCTATCACGGGCACGCCGCTGGCCAGTAAGGTGCCCAGGGTGCGGATGCTGCGGCTGATCGTCACCTTGCGAAACATCGTGCCCACGACCGGACAGTTGATCTTGATCCAATCCAACATGCGCCTGCCGGAAGGAGTGCGCCGGCCATAAATGAATCCTCCCACAATTATTGCCGCCGCGGCCAACAACAAATACCAATAGTTTAGCATTGCGTCTGATAACGACATCATCACAATCGTGGGGGCGGGCAATTGCGTATGCCGCAGTCTAAAAAGCGGCATGAATTTGGGCATGACATACGTCAAGAGAAAAATCGTCACACCCGTGGCCAGCACCATCATAATCGTGGGATAAGCCATGGCGGCGCGGACTTTATTGAAGGTTTCCAACTCCTTTCTCAAGTATGTGGCGACGCGATCGAGCATTGCGCCCAAACTGCCGGTCGCTTCGCTGGCCTTAACCAACGAAATGTAGGTATTATCGAACAGTTTTGGATAGCGGGCCAAAGCCGCGGAGAAATCTTCGCCCGATTCGACCGCTTCCTTTAATCCCTGCAAGACTTTTCGCAACGCCGAATTGGTCTCTTGCTCGATAATTCCCGAAAGCGCCGTCGATATTGTAATGCCCGTATCGACCATGATCGCCAACTGGGCGGTAACATAAATTAAGTCCTGTCGAGTGATCCGTTTGGGAAACAAACTCCACAATTCCTCAGCGGATTTGAGTTCCAGGACGTGAAACCCGTCGCGGCGTAAATGCTGCCGCGCTTCCTCGGACGAGACTGCTTCAATACTTCCCTCACGGGTGCGCCCCATGGGATCGCGTACGCGATAACTGAAGGTTGTGGCGGCTGACATAAATAGCGGTTAGTGGTTAGTGGTTAGCGAAGAGTGGTTAAGTTTAGCCCGGGCACTTGTGCCCGGAGTTTTTTATATTCTGCATAATTAACTATAATTAGCCCTGACTGAGGCGCCGACTTTACGTCGCTCGGGGAAAGGTATTTGGCAAGCTTGAAGCTTCTTGACATGTTCCGACGCTGTCTCCGATAATATGAAAAACTTCTTCCACAGTGGTAATTCCTTCGCGGACTTTACGGAAACCGTCGAAAGCCAGGGTGATCATGCCGTCGGCAATCGCGATGTTTCGCAGATTATTAACGGTCGGATCGGCGACGATGGCGTCGCGCATTTCATCGCTTATGACCAGTAGTTCATGTACGGCGATCCGGCCTTTGAAACCGGTGTTTCGGCAACTCTTGCAGCCCACGCCTTTGTAAAACTCGCTGAATTCGCAACCCATGCGTTCCAGGGCCTTTCGAACGGTGCGGGGAGGTTCATAAGGTTCGCGGCACTTTGTGCAAATCCGCCGCACCAGGCGCTGGGCCAATATCATGTTCAGCGCGGCGCCGATCAGATACGGCTCCACGCCCATGTTTATCAGCCGGGTGATGGCCGAGCAGGCGTTATTGGTGTGCAGGGTGCTGAAAACAAGATGGCCGGTCATGGCGGCCTGGATGGCGGTATGAGCGGTTTCTTCGTCGCGGATTTCGCCCACCATGATCACGTCGGGATCCTGCCGTAAAAGCGTGCGCAAGGCGGCGGAAAACGTCATCCCGATTTTCGACTGCACCTGGAACTGGTTGATCAGAGGCAAATGATATT
>JBEKIK010000466.1:0-2591 GCA_050011795.1 Thermoguttaceae bacterium
TTTTACTAATTTTGGGGTATTGTTTGCCATTGTTGCCCTGGAAAAGCACGGGCAATAGGCGCGTGCCGCCGGGAATTATGGGATAAGCACGGGCAAGATGCCCGTGCCGTTGTTACAACTGCCGATTGACCACAAACTCGGCGATCCCGTGCAGGCTGTCCAAGACCGGACTGGGCGGAAGTGCGTTAAGCTCCTTGGCGGCCAATCGGGTAAAGGAAATGGCTTGGTTCCGGGCGTGGGAAATTGCATCGGACTGGTCGAACCATTTGCGCAGCATCTCGAGCCGATGGTTGCCCGAGTCGGATAACAGGCCGATCAGATCGTTTTTTTCGCTGGGCGAGGCCTGATCCAGCAGGCGGATAAGCGGAAGCGTGGCTTTTTGTTTGCGTAAATCGGTGCCCAGCGACTTGCCCACGGTTTTTTCGTCGCCCAGCAGGTCCAGCAGGTCGTCGGCGATCTGGAACGCCATGCCCAGGTTAAAACCGTAACGTCTCATGGCCTCCAAGGAATCGTAATTTGCGCCGGCGTAATAAGCCCCCAACCGGCAACTGCAGGCCATCAATTCGGCCGTTTTATTGCCGATAATCGAAAGGTATTGGTCTTCGCGCAGATTGTAGTTGCCCCGGTTTTCGATCTGCCGAAGCTCGCCTTCGCACATGATTCTGGCGGTTGCGCTTAAAACTTTTATGGCAAAATAATCTTCCAGCGTACCGGCCAGGCAGATGGATCGGGCAAAAAGATAGTCGCCCAATAACACGCTTGCCTCGTTATCCCAGCGGGCGTTAACCGTATCGAGATGCCTGCGGATGGCTGCCTCGTCCAGTACGTCATCGTGAATCAAAGTGGCGGTGTGAATCAATTCCACCACGGCCCCCAGCACGAAGTGCTCTTGCTGCAAATCGCCACATGCCTTGCCCGCCAATAAAAGCAAGGCGGGGCGTAGCCGCTTTCCCCCCAAACGGAAACCATGTTTAACCAATTGATCCACGAACGGATGATCGCTGCGCAACTCATCGAGCAGAATGTTCTCGACATGTTCAAGTTCCGTGGCAATCGGGACATACAGCCTGCGCAATGTATCCGGCGCCGTTGCCTGACCCTTGAGGATTTGTTTCATGAATTACTTCCTGAGATCGCCCGCTTTAGGCGGCGATACCGGTTTTTTCGGGGTGAAAATCGCCTGAAAACGTGCGATTTGCACAAAACCGGCCGTTTCGCACAAACCTTCCGTTGCCAAACGATAACACAATTCTAATAGCTAATGACCGTTCGTCGAGGGGAGTATGTCAGTCCTATAGATTCAGGGGCGATAAAATTTACTTATTTGCCGGATATTCCCGGTATAAATACATCCCAATAAAATCGGATGCGATTACCCGCCCAATGTAGGGGGTTTTACCAGACTGGAACAATGCGGTGTAAAAGTCTATAATCGCCACGTTTAACTTTGATTCGACTATTACGGTTCATGTTGACATATCGCAGTTTTCGAAACGCCGATCCTCCCATCCTGACGGCCATTTGGCGCAGCCGTGCAGGTCAGCCCGGACTTATGGACCCGGTCTCGCCCGATCTGTTTGAACAACTTATATTCGCCAAACTTTACTTCGATTACGCCGGATTGTTTCTTGCCTTTCAAAATGAGCTTCCCGTCGGTTTCGCGCACGCGGGATTTGGTCCCAACGAGCAGCTCAGCGCGGTATCGTTCGATTTAGGAGTGACCTCGATAGTAGTCGTGCGCCCGGACTGCGCCGAGGGCGAAACGGCCGCGGGACTGCTCCAGCAGTGCGAGCGATATCTCCGCGCACGGGGCGCCAAGGTGCTTTACGGCGGGGGCATTCAACCGCTTAATCCTTTTTATTTGGGATTATACGGGGGCAGTGAGTTGCCGGGGGTATTGGACACCGATCTGGTGGCCCGGCAATTGTTGCAGTCGCATGGTTATCAGGAAATCGAGCGGACAAAAATCGCACAAGTCGATCTAAGCAGTTTCGAAGCGGTCATCGACCGCTCGCAAATGCAAATCCGCCGGCAAATGGTGGTGGAAGAAACAATTGATTTCCCTGCGCGAAACTGGTGGGAGGCCTGCACTCTGGGCGAATTCGACCTGACGCGATTCGAAATGGTGCCCCACCTCGGCGGGCCGGCCGTGGCGTCAGCCATGTTCCGAAGCATGGAGCCGAGCGGAACCAACTCCCCTGGCCGGCGATCCGGTTTGATCGAATTTCATGTCGATCCCGCCTATCGCCGCCGTGGTTACGCCGTTTTTTTACTCAGCGAAGTCTTCCGGCAGTTTACCCGCCAGGGCATTACAATCGTCGAGGCCCAAACCATGGAAAGCAATGCCCCGGCCATCAACCTCTATCAAAAACTAGGCTTCAAACCGATCGGCGAAGGAAGCGTGTACCGGAAAGGGTGACGAGAAAAAGACGGTGCGAGAAAAAGGGGACAGGCGCATATATTGATGAGGATAGGAGGCTTTGGTGAAAATTACAGCCATCCCTCTATATATTCTATTGATTTTTTGATCCTTTCAATTGTACCGACTTCCAATACAGTTCTTATTTTCCCATTATTCATTAATGATATTT
>JBEKIK010000467.1:0-4405 GCA_050011795.1 Thermoguttaceae bacterium
GGAGTGTATGAAGATCGGTCCGGCCCGCGCGTTCTAGAATTGTTGCAAAACTGGTTGGCGGGCAAGCGATGGCACGGCCTCGTGGAAACCAAAATTCTGCCCGACGATGCGGGCCGGTTGCGCGAGGAGATCCAACGAGCCAAGACTGTCGGCGTGGATGTGGTCGTCACTACCGGCGGCACCGGGCTGGGACCGCACGACATCACCCCGGAAACGGCGGCCGCATTGTGCGATAAGCTGATTCCCGGGATCATGGAAAACATCCGCATGAAATTCGGCTCGGCCGAACCCAATGCCCTGCTGAGCCGGTCCATTGCCGGGGTGGCGGGAAATACGCAGGTTTACACGTTGCCGGGCAGCGTCCGAGCCGTCGAAGAGTACCTCGGCGAGATTCTTAAAACCCTGGAGCATATGATTTTCCTGCTGCACGGACTCGACGCGCATTAGAAAACATCTCAAGAGCCTATCCCAAAAATCCCCGCTCCTGACCAACCGACTAGATAATGGGCTCCACTTTATGTTATGATACCAATCATGCTGGAGCAGGCAAACTCACATCGAATTAGGACATTACCTTTCCTGCTTCCGGCATAAGCGGAGGATCATTATGCATTCGTGGACATGGCTGCTGTTGACCGTGGCATGGATTGGATCGCAGGCACTGGCGGCCGATGATCCGCCCAAGCAGTGGATTGACCCAGACACCGCTCATCGCATCGTTCGCCTTTCTGACGAGCCGGGCAGTGAAAGTCTTTATTTCAACGTCAACCCGTACACGCCCGATGGCAAAAAAATGGTCTTTACCTCGCCCACCGGGATTTCCGTGATCGACCTGGCAACGCGCATAATTGAAAAGGTCGTGGAAGGCCAGCGCTTGCGAGTCATCATGGTCGGCCGCAAAACCGGGCAGGTTTATTACAGCCAGCGTACAAATGTTTTCGCGGCCGATCTCGAAACGAAAGCGACGCGTAAAATTACCGAGCTTCCCTTCGGGACTCGCGCCAGCGCGGTGAACTGCAATGAAACGTTGCTGGCCGGAACCAGCCTGATCATGGACGAAAACCAGGCCAGGGCGGAGCAAGATCGCCAAGAAGCGATCGAATCCAATTCCGACTCGGCGCGCAAAAACAAGGCCCGGAGAATCGAGGAACGGTTCGAAAAACACCTGCCGATGGAACTGTTTTTCTACAACCTTAAGACCGGCGAAACAAAAAAATTCAACCGCTGCAACGACTGGCTCAACCATCTCCTGTTTTCACCCACCGATCCAAACATGTTGATGTTCTGCCACGAAGGCCCGTGGCACAAAGTGGATCGCATCTGGCTGATTCACCCGGACGGCAGCGGGTTGACGAATATCCACAAACGCACCATGAACATGGAAATCGCCGGGCACGAATTCTGGAGCGCCGACGGCCAAACCGCCTGGTATGACCTGCAAACGCCGCGCGGCGAGGATTTCTGGGTTGCCGGCTACAACGTTGTCTCTGGCGAAAGAACCTGGTATCATCTCCAGCGCGACCAGTGGTCGGTGCATTTCAATGTGTCGGTAGATGGAAAACTTTTCTGTGGCGACGGCGGCTCTGAGGGCATGGTGGCCCACGCTGAAAATGGCAAGTGGATTTACCTGTTCCACCCCGAACTCATGCCTGATGCCGCCGGAACCAACATCAATCAAAAAGGCCTCATCAAACCCGGCGTGTTCCGCTGCGAACGGCTAGTAAACATGGCCAAACACGATTACTTGCTTGAACCCAACGCGACATTCACACCCGACATGAAATGGATCGTATTCCGCTCCAACATGTTCGGGCCGTCCTATGTTTTCGCCGTGGAAGTGGCCAAGGCGGGGAAATAAGCGGCGCCTTGCCGAAGCCGCGCTGCCTAGTGGTTATCCCGGAAAATTCCGCGGACAGATTGAACGCGGCGGATTTCGGCGTGGAGCTTGGCCTGTTCGATAAGGCATTTTTGCCTTAATTGTCCGAAATGATATTGGGTTGCCCAGATGTCGGCGCCCGCCAATAAAGCCACCCAAATGACCAGTAAAAGCGCCGCTGCCCAATAAATGATGAAAAAAACTTGTGAATTTATCCACTTTGTAAGCAACTCGCCGGCAAAGATAAGCACCGCCAGGATGCCCAGCATCGCGCTGGTTTGTATGCGGCGGCGGAATTGGCGGCGATAGAAGTCGAGTTCGCCTGCGGCCAGATCGGCCAATTGCGCCCTGCGCCAACTCAGCACATGCCAATACATTAACCCCAAGGCGGCCAATAAGAGCAATACCGATATGAGCAATGAAGACCAGATGTCCATTTAAAAATTTTATGGGGTTAGTGCCATTGTCCGCTGCCCACGGTCCGCTATTTCATCCGTTTTCTCCATGGCGGATGATTTTACCCTGGGCCAGGTAAATCACGTCTTCGGCGATGTTCGTGGCCAGATCGGCGATGCGTTCCAGATTGCGGGAGATTGCCATCAGTCGCAGATATTGTTTGACGTTCTCCGGGTTGTGTTGGATTCGATCCTCCATTTCCACGCGGAAGGTATGCTTCATGGCGTCGATTTCATCGTCCCGGACGCAAACATTGTGGGCAAGCGCGCTATCCATGTTCACCAGCGAATCAAGACTGTCGCGGAGCATGGCGTGCGTTTTCGACCACATTTCAGTAAGATCGAAGGTAAGTTCGACGGGCGACTCGGCGGCTAGGCCCACGGCCTTGCGGGCAATATTCACCGCCATGTCGCCTATCCGCTCCAGATCGTTATTGATTTTCAAGGCCGAAATGATCAGCCTCAAATCGGTGGCTACCGGCTGGTGCAAGGCCAGGGTTTTTAGACATTCTTCCTCGACTTCGACCTCGAGGTGGTCGATCTTCAAATCGCGCTGGACGATTTCGCGCGCCATGGCCTCGTCGCGGTTAAGAACGGCCTGCACTGCCGACTGGACCTGGTCCTCGACCAAGGCGCACAACGACAAAAGGGATTTTTTCAGCTTGTCTATTTCCCGCTGCAAATGCACCGACATGATTTACCTGCGAAACGTGTAATTTAGTGCGTCAAAACGCAATGGTTATTTCAACCATAAACAATATCTCCTTGCCGCGATTTAGTCAACCGGAATTAGTCTATTGCCTGTAATTGCGAAATAAGGCATATTATCCGATTATTCGCCCGGCGGATGAACGTATGAAAGCCTCTTATGTGCATGGGAGGGCGGACTTATGTGCATGGGAGGGCGGACATTCTTGTCTGCCAAACCTGGAGTCGACAAAAACAAATGCAGGACGCCGTCAAGGAACTTCCGATCCAGTGCGATAACGGTTATCTGGCCGAAATCCAAGAGGAAAATCGACAACTCAGCCAGGAGGTCGATTCGCTTCGGGCCGCCGCCGCGGAATTGAAGGCCATTACCGGCAGCCGCGGATTCAGACTCCTCCAAGCGCTCTATACGGTCCGCTTGTTTTTGATTCCAAGACTCAGTTTCCGCGAACACTTAGCCGCGCGGACCTACCGTGCTTTTCGCGCGGCCGCGCATTGGCTGAAGGATTTTTGCAAGTCCTTGGCACGGAACCGGCGGGATGCGGGCGAAACGGTCGGCCAAAAAAGTCCCGCATTGTCGGGTTTCGTCCCCCCGGAAGGGAGTTTGCACGAAGAGCGCGGCCGCAAGCAGTCGCTTTATGCCCCGCTGAATTGGCGTCTGAACGATGAAATCCGGGCCGACTCCAAATTCATCAAGCTGATTATCTTGTCAGCGGTGCATAGATCGGGATCGACGCTATTGCAACGCATTTGCAACGCGCGAAAAGGGACGCTCATCTGGGGAGAACACGGCGGGCTGCTTAAGCATTTCGCCGAAATTTACACAAGCGCCGCGTTCTACTCCGCCGCGGGGACTCAAGAACGCATTCAATACTTCAGCCGCGGAGAAAATCCAAACCTGTGGATCGGCAGCATTTGCCCGGAAATGGATTTCGTCCGGCAGGCGACAGTGGAATCGGCCAGGGCGTTTTTAAACACCATGTACGGGCAACACCGGGAGAATCACGACATTATCGGATTCAAAGAAGTCCACTATGCCCGCCGCGAATACGAACTGCTCCGCCGCTGCTACCCCGAGGCCGAAATCCTGTTTCTTGTGCGAAATCCGCTGAATACATGGAACAGCACGCCGCGATCCTGGTACGCGTCGTTCGACGCATGGATCGAAAAATGGCTGCGGAACACCCAATACTTCATGGCCCTGGCAAAGACGGATGCGCACTGCCGTCTGCTTCGCCACGAAGACGTGGCCGGACAGGAAAAGGAGACAATGGCTATACTGGCTGAAACGGCGAAGGTCTCTGCGAAGCAGATCGCCCTGGTGCTGGGAAACAAGATAGGCAGTTCGCACGTGGGCATCAACGAG
>JBEKIK010000468.1:0-3098 GCA_050011795.1 Thermoguttaceae bacterium
AATCACGGCAAGCGACCCGCCAATAGCAAAGCCCGCCGCAAAAAACGCTGGGTGGTGAAAACCTGAGCTGAGTTGCTGGTTGTTGCCTATCGGGTTGCCGCGTCTACTAAACATTTTCCCTTTGAATACCGGCTGATGGCCGCATGAGGAGTGCTTTCAGGTCGTGAAACCGCTCATCCTCAAATTCTCCGAATACGATTTGAACGACGTCGTCTCCGACATCGAGGAGATTCGCCGTTATAATCCCCAGCGCTACGAAATGGAACAACTGACTGCGATTTGCTACGAAGATTTAGTGCGCAACGTTTGCGTGGGCTATAAGGATCTGCGCCAGGATGAGTTCTGGGTCCGCGGACACATGCCCGACATGCCCTTGATGCCCGGCGTGGTAATGTGCGAGGCCGCGGCCCAAGTGGCCAGCTATTACAGCCATAAGTACAAACTGATGGAGGGCGTGATTGGTTTCGGCGGCCTGGAGGACGTGCGCTTCCGCGGCGTGGTCCGGCCCGGTGACCGCTTCGTGATCGTAAGCCGTTTGCTTAAACTCCGCCGTTCCATCATGACTTGTGAATTCCAGTGCTTCGTCAATCAGAATATGGTTTGCGAGGGCGTCTTAAAGGGCGTATCTTTGCCCTTGGATCTAATCAGCGGGGCAGAATCCCCCGAAATAGAGTGAAGAGTGGAGAGTGAAGAGTGGAGAGCGGTTAATGAGGGGTGGGCAGTTTACTGCCCACTTTTCTGATAATCAGTGCGAAACCGCAAGCGGTTTTTATCAAGTTTTCAGTAATCAGTTTTCAGTTCATGGTTATCAGTGGGCAGTAAACTGCCCACCCCAAACTAACGAATGTCCGCTGTTTTCATCCTTCATCCTTCATCTCTCATCCTTCTTGAGTTACCGGTTCCTCGTCAGGAAGAGCGGAACACGGCGTAGAGGAAAGATCGGTAAGGACATTGGAGCGGGCGCAGTTAAGCAAGTCGTTTACGATGTGCTGCACTTCGCTAACGGCTTCCACGGCGTTATCCAGCAGCATTTTGGCCTTGGGCTCGAAAAAGTCGGCGTATTGATCCGTTAGAGCGAAACAGGAATGGGTAACCTTTTCCAGGGGAACTCGCAGGTCCTTGGCGACTACTCGGGCTAAAAGGCCGAGTTTTTTCGAGAACTGTTGCAGCTCGTAGAATTGCCGCCGGTTCAAATCCAGCAGGCGGCGATTCTCGGTCATTAGATCGCGATGTTCGATGGCCTTGCGAATGGCAATGGCCAATTGCGAGTCGTCACAGGGCTTGGTGAAGAAGTTGTATACTTGACCTTCGTTTATTGCGCGGATAGCGATCGAGGTGCTGGCGTTGCCGGTCAACATGATGCGGATGGTATCGGGCGCATTTTCCGCGGCCCAGGCCAACAGATCGCTACCGGATAGGCCGGGCATGACCTCGTCGACCACGATCACGTCTACCTCGCGGGTTTTGAGGATCATTATTGCCTCGTCGCCCGAACGGGCCGTGAGCAATTGGTACGGCTGTTTATGCAGTGCCCGTTCCAAGCCACACAATACGTTTTCATCATCATCGATCAATAGGACAATCGGTTTCATTGCAAGATTCTCCTTGCGAACTCTGAATAATCGGGCGGTTGGCCAAACCATGTTATTTTTAAAAATAGCATTTTTTAACTTAAAACTGGGATTAACCAAATTTTGTATTCAGTGTCCCATCTCCCGGAGGGAGGGGGGGTGGATAGAATCTAAGGATCTCTAACAATACCCAGCCGCCCTCACCCCCGGCCCCTCTCCCGCAAGCGGGCGAGGGGAGTAATGTTAGAGTCCCTAAGTATTTAACCCGGTGTGAATACCCCTGGGCATGTTGCATTCTTTTCCACTTTTTCTTGTATGGGCAAACGAATGATAAACGTAGTGCCTTGTCCGATTTGACTTTGGAACTGAATTGTTCCGCCGTGTTTTTTCGTGATTATGTTATGCGCGATGGACAGTCCTTGGCCGGAGCCCTTGCCGGGTTCCTTGGTGGTAAAGAATGGATCGAAGATGCGGTGGCGGATTTCTTCGGGAATACCGGCGCCGGTGTCTTCGATTCGGATTTCGGCCCAGTCGCCGTCTTGCCGAGTGCGGATCGTAATTGTTCCTTCCAGTTCGGTTTTTTTGCCGGTTTTTTCGGAGATCGATTGGACGGCATTGACGATCAGGTTCAAAATCACCTGGTTCAGATCGCCCGGCAAACAGGCTACCAACGGCAAGTGCGGATCGAAGTCGGTAACAACTTTGGCCACGTATTTCCATTCATTGCGGGAGATAGTCAGTGCGTTTTCGATGGCATGGGCGAGATCGACGTTCTGTTTTTGCCCGCTGCCGGGATGGGAAAACTCGTTCATGGCCCGGACAATGCCCGCCACACGGCCCACGCCTTCGAGCGATTGGTCGATGGCCTTGGGGATTTCCTTGTTGAGGTAATGCAGCTCGGGGTCGTTCAGGGAAGTTTCGAATTCGGCCAGGACTTCGGGAGTGAGGCGTCCGTTTTTCACCGCCTGCAAGAGCCGGTGGCATTTATCCAAAAGGACATTTATGGAGCGTTCCCAATCGCGCGCTTATATCGTCGAGCAAACCGCACTCTTCTTGGAGAAAAGGGCCTTCCTCTTCCAAAGGTTTTTCCTGCAAATAGCAGACCTCCAAGGTCCCGTGGACTTCCTGGTCCATTTTTATGGAAGAACTGATTTTCCACGAGGTTTCCCGGTAATTGGCTGCCTGAAATACTTTTTTATTTAAAGTAATTCTGGTACACGTTATTTCGGGATATTGCCAGCCTGACGGGATCAAGTCCACTATCCCTTGAAAGATTTCGTTCTCGGTCAGTCGAGGGTTTTGGAACACTTCCGAAATCGCCCGCAAGCACTTCATCACTTTGATTTTGATGCTCAGTTTCCGCGTGAGATTGCGCAGTTTATTTTCCGCCAGGCGGCGTTTCTTTTCCTGTCGGTCTTTTTTTAGCCGGGCGTCCAAGAGAGGTGCAATATACCGGGCAATATTATCCAGCATTTCACATTCTTGCTGTAGATAATCCCCGCTTTTATTCGCCACTCCGATAAATCC
>JBEKIK010000469.1:0-4519 GCA_050011795.1 Thermoguttaceae bacterium
ATTGGAAATAATTTGGTTTTTTTACGGAACGTTATGACGACAAAACGGTTTTAACCTAATTTTAAATGGCCAAATGAACCAAAGAGGAGAGCGTTTAGTGTGCCACCGTTCTCCATAAACATAGCGTATGGCGCGGCGACCGGCGCACATTCTAATGGATAGGCGACTGAAGGGCAAGTAGAGGGGAAAAATTGTCGGCATCGAAAGTGCCTGAAATGAAGATCGTGCCGGTTAAAGCGGAAAAAGCAATCGCTTTTGGCAATGCCCCCGTTTGCCCTTGGGCGCGCTCGCTTGCCAAACTTGACTTTTGCTCGTTTTTACCTATTATCGTACACAGTCTAGCGTTAGCGATTGAACAGGGCCGCCGCGGTATTGGTTTTTCCGATCCGGCCTTTTTTAAGAAAGAGAGGGAGTGATGAATCGCAAACAAGTTTCTTATTTCTTGGCGTTGTTGACAATTGTCTGGTTCGGCGTTTTTTCCGCCTCGGCGCTGGGTCAACCGGCCGAACGATCCGCCCAGCAAGCCATCGAAAAAGCCCTTTCGCAAAAGGACACATTTAAGTTCGCCGACGTCCGTTTAGGCGATTTCGTTTCCGTGTTGAGTGAAAAATACGGCATGAACGTGGTGATCGACCAACGCGCGTTAAAAGAGAAAGAAATCGACCCGGATTCGCCGGTGTCGATCGAACTGAAAAATGTATCCGTCCGCTCGGCTTTGGAACTGGCGATTCGCCCCCTTGGATTAAGCTGGACGATTTATTGCGAAGCGATTGTTATTTCCACGCCGGGAGCAATCCAAGGAATGCAGTTCACCAAGGTATACGATATCACCGATTTGGCTTCCACTGACGGCGAGCAAGACAAGACTTGGGAAGACCCGGAATTGTTGGTCGAGTTGTTTACGTCGACCGTGGCGCCGGGAAGCTGGGATGCCGCCGGTGGCCGGGGAACCATACAGCTTATTACGGCCGGCGCCGCCAGAATGCTTGTCGTTTCCCAAGATTATCGAGTGCAGCGGCAGGTGGAAGGCTTGTTGTCGGAGTTGCACGCCGCCGTCAAACAACATGCCACAACCAAAGGCTCGAGAGGCGAGGGACCGGGACCCGGGGCCAGAAGCGAGGGACAGGGGCCTGGGGCCAGGGGCGAGGGACCGAGGATGAGGGTGATCGAACCTGACCGTCCCTGATATCGGCAATGAAATCATCCGAGCACAATACGCCGCGAATCTCAGTGGATTAAGATTCCGGTTCGCGGGGCAGATTGCGCGGATAAGGCAGCGGTTCGGGCTGAGGCAGCGGTTGCCCGTAGGTTTCCCCCCAATCCTCGCGTTCCTCATCGGTGGCGTAATAGCGCAGCCAGACTTCCGGATCGCCGTTGGGTCCGGTGCAATCCCAGTGCAAGTAGTTATTCGGCCATTCGATTTTCTTTTCCCGGGCGGGCAGAATGTCGCGATAGATCAGGCAATATAATTCCCTGTCGCTTAAGTGGCCGGTGAAATCCAATACGATCCGCTTTTGATACAGCTTGCGGACCACGTCCCAAAGAATCTTTTGCAAATCCCGATCGCCCAGCGACTCGGGGCGCGGGGGGCGCAGCTCGGGATCGAACCAGCGATAGATCGGCAGTACCGGCGCCTGTTCCCAGGCCAACATGCAGGCTAGAAACTCGTTCTCGGCGGCAAGCGTGGCGTGCTGAATATTGACCCGGCTGATCGATTCGTCGAAGTATCGTTCCAGTTCGTCGCGCAGTTCGGCGTTGCGTAGCAACTGATCGACTTCATCCGGTTGAGGGCGACGCGATTCGTACATGAAACCGTGGCTTTCGGCAGAATAACGATAAACAAAAGAGGGTTAAAAACGACTCCTCAAAACGCGAACTTTTTTCCCGCCCCAATTATTGATTTTAATCAGAAACCGTCGTCATTCCAATAGTCCACTGCTTTTTGCGGCGTATTTTCTTTAAATATTTTCCCCTTGCCGTGTCATTTATGGCGCAATTCTCCCCATTATTCGGCCCTTAAAATCAATATTTCCGGAAAAGTCCTCCGATATTGCTTTTCTCCGTTGACGTGCCCTAAGGGGACAGTCCCATTTTCGCCGGCCATCGCTACGCGACGGTGCCCGGAAAATCGGGACAGTCCCCGAGTTTTTCCCCGTTGTGAGAAATCCGGCCTATGCTTGTTTTTCCCGCATTTCCTCCGCGACGCGGTGTTCCAGGTCGGTGATTTTTTGGACCCGGCGCTGGTGGCGGCCGCCCTCAAACGGGGCGGCGAGCCAGATTTCGATCATGCGGTCGATAAGTCTCTCTCCCAACAGATCGGCCGACAGGCAGAGCACGTTCGAGTCGTTGTGGCGGCGGCTCAGTTCGGCCGTAATATCGTCGTGGCAAGGGGCGGCCCTTACCCCGTGAAACTTGTTGGCGGCGATGCACATCCCCAAGCCGGTCCCACAGACTAGAATGCCTCGTTCCACCTCGCCGCGGCTCACTTTGTCGGCTACTTGCGCGGCGACGTCGGGGTAATCGATGGCGTCGGGCGAGAATGTTCCGATGTCGTCCACTTCGTGGCCGAGATGGCAATACGCATGTCATAACTCCAATTCTTCTACTTGGGCCGATAGTTCCCGGCGAATTTGCGCCGCGCAATGTTCATAACGCTCCAAGGGGCCGCCGATGGGATCGCAAATGTCCGAGCCGTCGCGGCTCAGCAGGCGCGTGCGCCCGGAGGCCGAAGGCCATTGGGCCAGAATCGCCTCTCGATGCGATTTGGTCATGACGAAGATCAAATCGGCATGACGCACCAGCAACTCCGTCAGCGGTTGTGTTTCATGATTGCTTAGATCGAGTTCCATCTGTTCCATGGTTTGCATGGCTTCGTGAGTTGCCCGTCCTCCCATCATGGCGGCGATGCCCGCCGACATCACCAGTACGCTCCGGTCTTCCAATTCCTCGCTTTTGCAGCCCAGGCGCTTGGCGATCAAATCGCGGCATAAGGCTTCGGCCATGGGACTGCGGCAGGTATTGCCCGTGCACACAAAAAGCAGCATCAAACTGGAAAGACGCTGGAGCGTGCGCTCGGGAACCACGCCTTGGCGCAGGACTTCCAAATGTTTGCCTTGTACCCGGACCACCGAGGAAGGCTGCCCGAACCGGCACCGCCCGTCGTCCAGGACCAGGTCGATTTCGTCTCCCAGGTTATCCAAAACCTCCTCGGCGGTAACGGCCTCCGGCCGGCCGGAACGATTGGCGCTGCTAAGGGCCAGCGGTCCGGCCAGCATCCGCATAACGTCCAGAATCACCTGATGACCCGGCACGCGCAGACCGATGGCGTTTTTTGGCGACACGGCTTTTTGAACCAGCGGCGGCAGGCGCCGGACAAGGCTTTCCGGGTGTGAATCGTCTATTACCAAGGTAATCGGTCCGGGCCAGCAACGCCTTGCCAGGCGTTGGGCCAATGGGCACATGTCCGGGGCATAGTCCAGGGCTTCTTCCGCGCTTTTTATTGCCAGGGTAAGGGGTTTGTTTTTCGCTCGGCCTTTTAACTCCACCATTCGCACTACCGCACATTCGTCCAATGCGCTGGCGCCTATGCCATAAACCGTTTCCGTGGGAAAAGCGACTAATCCCCCTTCGGCCAAGGTCTGAACGGCACGATGCACTACATCCCGCCAATCTTCAGCGCTGCGGACGTCGATCACCGTCGGGGGCATAATTTCGCCTGATATTTTCTCCCTTGATCTATCCAAACAATTTAGTATATCACCTCTTACGACAAATCGTCAACCCGTTGATTAGGGGAGAAAAGGGCAGAACTCAGAATACAGAACGCAGAATGAAAAATTACCATCGCAACCTTCTGGCAGAATTTCCATAAACCAAGTACGCTTATGGGGGGAATGTCTATGGAAGAATGAAGAATGAAGGATGAAAAGTGGGCAGTGGACAGTGGACAAAAAGGGGTGGGCAATTTATTGCCCTCTCCGAAATGTTGAAGGATGGAGGATGAAAAATTCCGTTATATTCATTGTCCTGCTGATTGTAATTGTGGCGTCAGGCTGCGATACCGATCGATCTTCCATCGGCATTCTGCAAGCCGTGTGGGGACGCCGGGGTATCTCCGACGGCCGTTTGCAAAAACCCCGGGCGATGGCCATCGACCGCAACGATCGCATTTACATCGTGGACATGACCGCCCGCATCCAGGTCTTCAATCCCGACGGCACATTTCTCAACAAATGGCAGACTCCCGATCACCAATTCGGCAAACCCACGGGACTGTCGATTGGCAACGACGGCAACGTGTTGGTGGCCAACACTCATTATTACGAGGTGCTGATCTATAGCCCCGACGGGCAACTGATTAAAAGGCTCGGCGGCACAAAAGGCCAACGACCCGGCGAGTTCGGCCTGGTGACACATGCCGTCGAGGATTCGCACGATAATATCTACGTTTCCGAATACGGCGAATTCGACCGCATCCAAAAATTCACGCCCGGGGGCGCGTTCATCCTGCAATGGGGAG
>JBEKIK010000470.1:0-2566 GCA_050011795.1 Thermoguttaceae bacterium
GAGTCCCGCTAAAACACACATACGCATTGTGTCATTACAGAGTTCTACCGGGTCGCGTAGAAATACCTAAACAGCCGTATTCCGGCAAGGGGAATATTGCAATAATTAGGCGAGAAACTGACGCGACTTGGTAATTTGAGACAATTGGAGAACCGGGAGAGGGGCATCTGGATAAAATAACGCTAATCCGATAAGAAATCAGTTAGTTTCGCGTCTGTTATAATAAAACGACAACAATTGCCGCACCATAAAAAACATCCAAGCCGGCTTTAGATTGATGTCCGATCCGCAGATGCAGCCCGATAGGCGGGCGAATGACCGGAGTACGAGTGTTTCCCGGCGGCCGGGTACCATCGGGCACCGACCGGGCACAGACCGGGCACCGCCGCAAAGCGGTGGTCGGCGTTGGTCGGCATGGTCGCGGCGGGCGAAGAGGACTTTGATCGGGCCATGGCCGAGAATTACCAGCAGATCCGTTTGTTCATCTCATTTTCTATATCATCAATCCTCATCTTTTATCCGTTAATTCCAGCCCATAATCTCTAATCTCTTTTTCCCTGGTTGCAAAACCTTCTCACGTCGGGGAAAAAATCGACCGATGTTAAATTGTGACGGTCATGGATGATGGGCGGGCTGCGTAGTGTGGATGGCGCACGGCAAGTCGGTTGGTTTTTCGGACAGTAACGATTATGCCGGATGCTCAGGCAGCCTGTTATGAAAAGCCAGGGATGGGTTTCCCAAAAGCAATTGTGGATCGAAAGACAATGCCCGTGACCCATCCTACTTCACCTCATTTGAAACTTTATACCGAGCGTTCACCCAAGGTCGTCCGTCCGCCGATCGAGGCGATTGGGAGTTTGCCGGGAGTTTTGCGTGCTTTCCAAGACATGACCGGGTGGTCGCTTCGATATGTACCCAAGCCTGAGCCGAAACCCGCGAGCGAAGGGATTTGGACGGTACCGATCACACCCGGCGAAGGTTCTCCTCCCGGGCATCTACGGTTGGAACCGCCGGACACGAAGGCGGACGCCGGCGACCGGAGCGGGGCGATGGATTTTGAGACCGCCCGGGCGCTGGCCTTGGCCATAGCCGGCATGTTGGACGAACTCCAGCAGACCCGGCACGTACTGTGGCAGCGTGAGGCCGAATTGGCGGCCGGCGTGCCTTTGGTCACGCTTAGCGACGAAGAGTCGCATCTTGCCGAGAAATTGCAGACCACGCTTCGCGGCGCGGCCGAGGCGGTGGATTGCCAGGCCGCGGCCTTGTACTTGATCGATGAAGGGACGACCGAGCTGAAGATGCGTTCCTGCTGGGGTCTGCCATTCGAACGCCTGATGGCGCCGGCCCGGCAGATGAAGAGCGAGTTGGCCGATTTGGAAGCGCTTTTGGGCCATGCGGTGGTGATGGAAAACACGGCGATGATGCCGGGCTGGAAGTCGCCGGAGGATTTTGCGTCGGCCGTGTGCGTGCCGGTCGCGTCGGCCGCCATGTTGTTGGGCACGCTGTGGGTTTTCGGAACGGAAGTGCACGATTTCACGGATCAGCAAGTGCACGTCATCGAGATTGTGGCTGGCAAGGTGGCCGCCGACTTGGAACGCGAAATGCTGTTGCGCGAGGGCGTGGACGGGGCACAGATGAAAAAACAATGGGATACGGCTGAACGGTTGGTGCGAAATCAACTGCCCGCCATCTCGCCCATGTTGGACGGCTGGGATATATCGGCTTGGGCCTCCCAAGGACAGGAACTGGGAGGGGCGTTTTACGATTGGTTCTGTTTGTCCGATGGGCTTCTGGCCGTAACGTTGGGCGATGCGATGGACCGGGGGCTGGAGGCGGCGATGTCGGCCTGTGCAGTTAAGGCTGCGGTGCGTGCTCACGGTCAGTATCATCGTCAGGTTGAACAAACTCTTCAAAAAGTCAATCTGACGCTGTGGACCGGATCGGCGGGCGATCAATATGCCGACATGTTTTACGGATTGATTGAAACCGCCGGTGGCCGGGTGTGTTTTGCCACGGCCGGCAAACCGTCGGTGGTTTTGCTGCGGCAAGACGAGTGGAAATCGCTGGGCCGCGGATCGTCGCCGCTGGGCGAAAGCCCGGAGACCGATTACGAGCCGCTGGTCTGCCAGTTGCAGCCCGGCGAGGCGCTGGCGATATTCAACGAAGGATTCCGCATTGCGGCCGATAAGCAAGGGCGTTTGCTGGAGGAATCGGGCCTGGCGAATTTACTGTCGGCCAACATCCACCTTTCGGCCGATCAATTGACCTCGATGGCCCGGGAGTGCCTGCGATTGCACGCCGCCAACCCGGATCAGGACGACGTGGCGATTTTGATCGTCAAGCGGACCGCATCTTGACGCCCGGCCTGGATGGGGTAAACTAAATTATCCTGAAAATGGTCCGGTGGCACGGGCATCTTGCCCGTGAAGCTCCTTATTTGCACAGGCGAAACGCCGGTGCCACCCAGGCCTCCAAAAGCGGGAATGGCGGAATTGGCAGACGCGCTAGGTTGAGGGCCTAGTGGCCGCAAGGCCGTGCAGGTTCAAGTCCTGTTTCCCGCACTGCT
>JBEKIK010000471.1:0-2556 GCA_050011795.1 Thermoguttaceae bacterium
TTCTATTTTGAGGAGCGTTCCTATCGGGAAATTGCCCAAGAGTTGGATTTGCCCTTGGGTACGGTGATGAGCCGCCTGGCCCGGGCAAAAGCCCGGTTGCGGACAAAATTGTTTTCCTCAAACCCGCCGTCACGGAAACGACGACTGCCCCTTACGCTGCAAGGAAGAGGTGACATTTGATGAAAAAACAACTTCATCTTGATGAGCAAACTTTCGATGAAAAAATCAGTGCCGCGTTTCATGACGTTTCCGTTCCGCCGGGATTGCTTCAACGCCTTTTGAATCATTTATCCCATGCCCGGGCAGGAAACCCGGCGTCTGACACATTGAATACGGAAACGGACCGGCCGACAAGGATGGATGACATTGACGCGGCCATATCCATGCCGGCGCAGGGCCGGCGAAAAGTTCCCCGGCGCTGGTTGCTCGCCTCCGGCGGACTTTTATCAGCGGCCGGGGTGCTATTCATCGCTTTGTGGCTGAATTTGCGTAACGTCGAAAGTTATACCGAACAAACGGCAATTGACGAGGCAATTCGTTTTTTCGACGCTGATAAGGCCGATGCGCGGACTCTATTGACCGAAAAATCTCCGCCCAAGGCTTATCCGTTCAGCCGGGCGGTTTTTTTCTCCAAAGGCATTTATTGGCGGGAAATTCGCGATTTTCTGGGCCGATCCGCAGTAGCCTATGATTTGCCGGGCCGCGACGGTCGTCGGGCTACCCTGTACGTGATCGAACAAAACGTTCAGGCCTTGGGCAACGAACCTCGGCGTCAACCATTTACCACCGGCGGCTTTTCCGCGTCCGCCTGGCAAGAAGGACGCTTGTTATACGTGTTGGTAGTTCAGGGCGAGCCCAATATATACCAAACCTATCTCAATCTGCCGCGTGGCCCCGGGGCATGAAAAAACGGAAATTCACGCACCGAATCCAGGGCAGGATTCATAACTGCTCTTGCACGAAAAATGTGGAGGTGACCGGCGGCAGAACCAGGTGCACGATGGTCACCGGCTGGCCGGCCGATTCTGATTTCTCGGCTTCCGCCTCCCATCTTTCCCCGGTATGTGGATTCCAAACGGCCAGGTTTTTATTGCCTCGCAATTGAACTTTCGCGTCAACGGGCTTATCCGTGGAGTTGGCAAAAAAGTAGATGTCGCGATCATCTTTTACCTTGTGGATGTACGTCAGCGCTCCATCGTAAGCCAGCCCCATTTTTACCGGCCACATCGGCGGCTCCTGGATATCGACGTCCCGGACCGGAACGGCTTCTTTCAGAACCGTGTTTAGGATATTAATGTCCGGCTGTGGCAGAAAGTAGCCCCGCCCACCTGCGCCATTGCGGTTTACGAAGTAGCTCTTGTAATCGTCGATGACAACCGCGATTTGGGCCGTCATCGGGTTATCGGTCGAGATGCCGAAGACCTCGGCGGCCATTTCCCGCACTTCCTTGTCGCGGTTGAACTCGGCCGACTTTGAGGGCAGCTTGCGGGTGGCAATGATCGTCCCGCCGTCGCGATAAAAATCTAGGATTTTCTTGGCAACATAGGCCGAAAGCGTATCGCCGCCCGGTAGGATCAGTACGCGGAATTCCTCGCGGTTGAGCTTGTTGTTCAATATAAGCCTTTGCCGCTCTACGCCGCAGCGATTCACCAGCACGTCCGGATGCAAGTAAGTGTAATCCACGCGAAGCGCGCGATACAGCATTTCGCCCAGGTCCATGTAGTCGATTTCGGGCGGCACTATTCCGCCTTCCAAGGCGTAATAGAAGTCCGGCGAACTTCCCGGCCTGACGCTGGCCGACGGCTTGGCGAAGGCGTAGGCGGCCTGCAATGCGGCAATGGGGTAAAGCACGGCCACGTCGGCCACGTGCCGGCCGCCACGTAAAAGATAACTCATGCGCCCGACGAAACGATCCATTTCCGGCCCGATTTCCCGCGGCCGACCGCCAAGTTGGATATTGATTCCCATCGCAAACTGATCCATCGCCGTGCGAAGCGCAATCGTCGGACTCATCGCGCGGTAGGCCGCATATGTCTCGGCAAAACATTCCGGCCGATCATAATTATATGCCGCCGAGGTGACGATCTTGTATGAGACGTTGGACCGTCCGGAATAGAAGATGTCGTCAATCTCGGGCACTTGTTGGTGCTTGAAGGCCTTCATCAGGTCGCCGTGGATGGCGACCGGATTGCGGGCTTCCTCCTGGTCCTGATGCCCGCCTAGCTTGATGTTATGCGCTTCGCACCATTCGGCCATCTGGCCTATGTAATTGTCCGCAAACAGGTCGGCGTGGAACCCGAACAGCGCGTTGCGCGCGGCGGCCGTTTCCGGGCCGATATCGTACCACAGGGCCGGATAATACTCCATCGGCGAGTACCCGTACTTCTTCTGGAATTCGCGGTTGAAGTTTGGCGTCCACATGCGGCCGTTCGACAGGTGCATGGAAGGCTCGTCATACATCGTGCGCTTGATCACGGTTCCGAAGAATTCCTTGAGGTGGGCGTAGTACGGATCGAAAGTGAGCGAGATATATTTGGCCACGGCCTCGTGATCGAG
>JBEKIK010000472.1:0-2554 GCA_050011795.1 Thermoguttaceae bacterium
AGCCTGGCAACGCCGCCGCAATTCCTCCGGCAAAGGAGTGGATTGGCAATTCACTACTCCTAAAGCAAGGATAAAACTGAAACGATTATATCCACAATATTAGTTGTGGTTAGGTACTAGCCTAAACGTAATAAAGACGCCCTCAGCCAAAGCACAAAACGCCGCCTTGCCCGCCTTAACATGAATAGCTCTCGTGCAATAAGGTTTCGTGAATGCCGCCCGATCCATTGACATATTCGCATCGGGCGAGGCCGCAAAACTAAAGGATTCCGCCTGACTTTAACCAGGATATTCGTTATCTGAACGAGCGCTGTGACCGCTATATATTCCCGGGACGTCACGGCCGCCTTATGGCACTGCATATCCGCGCATTTTCGATGTATTTGCTCCAACTCCAGGCGGTCGGCCGGCCCCATCCAGTATTCGCATTGGTTGCAGTACCAGTCCAATTCCGTGTAGGATTCAAAATCCTCGACGCTTTCAGTCCATCCGGCCGCGGACTTTTCAAAATGCACAAGCGCCGCTTCCAATTGAGAACGCAGCCGGCGGAAAAAAAGTACCTGGCTTTCCGGAAGAGAGCAGTCGCGGGCCCGGACGTCGAACTGATCCAGCCCGCGCAAATACATTGCGGCCCTGAGCGCCGCAGGCGCGGTATGAATCGCCTGGACTTGCGAGACGCCGACTGATTGTGACATGAATTCGGTCATATAATTATCGCTTACCAGGAATCGAATAGAGTCATCCGGCCAATTGTGGCCAGCCATGCTAAAGCACGGCTTGTCTGGCACATACTTCCTTGTCTCCAAAATGCCCGCTTTACTTTTTTCCAATCGCCCAAGCGCAGCGGATTGAACTTTCTAAGCCCCAGTTCATAGGAGTTGCCGGCGCTGAATTCTTCGGCGTGATTTAAGTGCCGTATGATGGTCCGCACCTCGTATTTTCGAGGCAAGCACACAAAACGCGTCGCGGTGGCGAGAACAAAGGGCTTTATCTGCCGGGAACTGTAACCGGTCCAGAGGACGGCCTCCAAATATCGCTCGGCAAAGTCCAGTATTCCCTCCTGCAACACCGCGAGTTGCGGATTATTCTGGATTTCGAAATCCCGATCCGCCTGGCCCGGCTGTTTGAGGATCGGCCGAACGGTGTCGTTGCTGTCGGCCCATCGGTAGCCCATGGCCGTGCCGTGCGGGGCCCTGGCAGCCTCCTCGAAGATCTCCAGGAATTCCAGGGGCAGGCGTTCGGCGATGGAGTAATTCCGGTAGTCGTATAGCAGGCCCTCGGCGAATGATGGAGAATAGTCCAGCAGGTTCGGTCCTTGGCGCCGGCCTAAATAAAACCCGAACAGTTGCGGGAAATCCTGCCGTTGGCCAAAGGCATTAATAAGATTGAACTGAATGCTGCCTTCCCAGCCCACGTCAATCAGTCCCACCTTGCGATTGCGTCCCCAAAAACCGCATTGAGCGAGGTAGGCTTCGAGTTTCGCCGCGGCGGAGCGTTGCATAGGCGCAACCGCGCTTTGGACCCGGGTGTCCGAGAGAAATTTGGTCAGACGCGGCTCGTCGATTCCGTAGATCGGATCGTTCAGCGATATGCCGTATTCAGCAGCGATTGTCGCAAACGGTTCTTGCGGCAGCCCGTGAATGCTCAACACCTTGGCAAGTCCCCCATGTTTCATCTTCCACACGCCGCGCTGGACCTCGCGGGGAGAAAGACGCTGCACCGAAGCCAGGGCCGTCGATTGGCGGGAAAAATATGCATAAACCGTATTTGGCCGCTGGGCGTGAGGGATCAGACTTTGGGCGAACCGTTCGTAGATTTTCTTGAAAACGAACCCTTCCCGGGCCGTGAACAATAGGTGGTGTATGCCGTACTGGCGGACCTGTTCGACCAGCCGGTGCATGGCGACGGCAAAGACCGGACCAAGGAACTGGCTGCCGTAACGGAAGAAAAAGTCCCCGTTTAGCAGATGACTTTTGAAATTATCGCACAACGCCAGGGCATACTTCCCCTTTGCAAGGTCGCTGCTTGCCGCAGCGTGGTGAAGCTTAAGCAGACGTTCACTGCGGGCCTGGGACGCCGGATCAGAGAAATGTATCGCGCTGAGGCCGACGCCCAGGGGGGCGATAAAATCGCATTCGGCGTTGTCGCCGACGTGGATTGCCCGGCGCGGATCGACGCGCTGGGACTCGATCCAGCGGCGGAAAAGGCGGCCAGTCCCTTTGCAGGCCTTCAATTCACCTGATACGTACAGCGGTACGTCGCGCACAGGTAAGCCGTTTGCCGACAAAAGGTTGCGGATCTGATCCGCGGACAGGTACATGTCGGAGGACAAAATGACCCGCTTATTCCTGCGCAAAAGCTCCCTGAATAGGGCGGCCATTTCGCCTTTCGGCATCAATGCCTGTTGCTCCAACTGGAGTTCCTGCCGCACGAAAGCCTCGACGATTTCCTTTTTAACAGCCGCTGATACCGTCGCTGCCGTGCAATCGGCAATAAGCTCCTCTGCCAGAACCGCGAATTCAAATTCGGCGTCGAAACCTTGTTCCACGGCAAG
>JBEKIK010000473.1:0-2553 GCA_050011795.1 Thermoguttaceae bacterium
CGTGCAACTGGATTATAATCTGCCCAGCCCACAACGCTTTGCCCTGGAGTACATCGGACCGGACAACACTCCCCACAGGCCGGTGATGATCCATCGGGCGCCGTTCGGCTCGTTCGAACGGTTCGTGGGCATGTTGATCGAGCATTTCGCCGGGGCATTCCCGTTGTGGCTCGCGCCCGAGCAGGTTCGGGTAATGGTCGTGAGCCAAAAAGCGGAAGAGTACGGGCGCAAGGTCCAGGAGCGGTTATCCCAAGCGGGACTGCGGGTAACCGGCGATTATCGGGCGGAAAAAATAGGCGCGAAAATCCGCGACGCCCAGTTGGAATTGATCCCTTATATGTTTATCATCGGCGGCAGAGAGGCCGAGGAAGGCAAAGCGTCGGTCCGCGATCGCCTGGAAGGCGATCTAGGCCCCATGCCCATCGATCAGGCCATCGACAAACTTAATACCGAAATCCGTGATAAAACCATCCGCCAGGTGGCCAAACAAGAGGGGATAGGGAATAGGGATTGGGGATTAGAGATTGGGGATTAGAGGACAGGGATAGTGGAGGGGTGGGCAGTTCACTGCCCACTAAGCCCACTAAAACTTGCCAGCATAATTAGGGTAAACTGTGAACAGTAAACTGTAAACCGTAAACTGAAAACTGAAAACTCTTGAGGAAAAGTGCGTATGGGAAAATGGAAGCTTACAGGCGAGGTCAAGCAGAGAATTAACGAACAAATCCGCGTTAGTACGGTCCGCGTCATCAGCGCGGATGGCGCCCAGTTGGGAATCATGTCCACCGACAAGGCTATGGAACAGGCCCGCCTGGCCGATCTCGATCTGGTGGAGGTGGCGCCTAACGAACGTCCCCCGGTTTGCCGCATCATGGATTTCGGCAAGTTCAAGTATCAACAGAAGAAACGCCAGCACAAAAGCCACAGCCACCAGATGAAGATCAAGGAAATCCGCGTGCGCCCCAAGACGGGCGATCACGATTTGAACGTGAAGGTCGGCAAGGCCCGGGAGTTTCTCGAACACAAAGACAAAGTCATCGTCAGCGTGATGTTCCGCGGCCGCGAGTTGGCCCACATCGAGGAAGGCCGCAAGGTGATCGACGATATTTTAACCAAGTTGGAAGACGTTTCCAAAGTCGAATCCCCCCCCATACACCACGGCCGCCGTATGATCTGCACGCTTGCACCGAAATAATAGCCGCGCGGGACGACTCACCACGGAGATACGGAGGTCACGGAAAAGGGGCAAGAAAATCGATTGTTGATTTTCTGTTAAATAATGCCGTGTCATGCCTTTGCGTTTGTGGAAAATGCTCCCGGAGCAAGCTCCGGGGCTAAACTTCTTCGATCATTTAATGTTGTTCATATACCTTATCTCCGTGTGCTCCGTGCCTCCGTGGTGTGGATAACTCTTGTTTCTGTCTATTTCCGCCGCGGCGGATTATACTGAAATCTTGGGAAAAATTCTCCGCCGCGGTGTCTTTATTGCAGATGGCCGAGCGAGACAGGAAACATGGCTGGCATAGGTCCGGAAATACTGACGCGGCTCTTGGACGAGCACGGAGCGGCTCTGGTGCTCTATGCCCAGCAGTGGTGCGACGCGCCAGAGGACGTGGTTCAAGAGGCTTTTTTGGCCCTGGTCCGTCAGCCGGCATTGCCCGAGAACGTGGTAGGGTGGTTGTATCGTGTAGTGCGAAACGGAGCCATCAACGCCTCGCGCGGTTCCCGGCGGCGAACCAAGCGAGAAACAGCCGCGGCCAATACATCCGAACCCTGGTTCAAAAACTCCTTGGACGATCGCTTGGACGCCGATGAGGCCGCCTGCGCAATGCGGCAATTGCCCATCGAACAACGCGAAACGATAGTTGCCCGGCTGTGGGGCGGATTGACTTTCGACGAAATCGCCCAGTTGACCGGCTCATCGACCAGCACCGTCCACCGTTGGTATCAGGCAGGACTGAATTCTTTGCGAGAAAGGTTGGGTGTGGTATGCACGAAGAAAACCAATCGGCCGAAATGAAGCAATTCGAGGCCGCCCTGGCCGCCTTGACTCCCAGAACCGACCGGCTGGACCGCGACCGGCTGATGTTCCTGGCCGGGCAGCAATCCATTCTGATCGCCTCAAAACAAAAGTCCCCTCTCCCGACCAACCTTCGGTTTGTGCCCGGAGATGGCCAGGGTGAGGGCGGAACAATTGCCCGGCCCATTCGTTCCAGAACCTTGGCATGGCCCGCTGCGTTTGCAGCCATGACGGTTGTAGCGGCCGCGTTACTTGTAATGCTTGTTGTCAGACCGGGATCGAAAGATGCCGAAAATGTCGTTAAATATCCAGCCTCGCAATCGGCGCTGGCAACCGACGCCCAGGAAACAACAGCTTCAAACGATTACACCGAACAACCTCGCAAATATCGCACATATTTCGACCTGGCTTTCCTATCGGGCGCTGATAATCGCAAAATCGGCGAAGCGGATCCTTCCCATTCCAATGCGGCGCTGCTCCGCCAAATCCTCGCCAAAGGCGTGGACTCTTGGAAGCCTAGGGAGACGGGAGCT
>JBEKIK010000474.1:0-2546 GCA_050011795.1 Thermoguttaceae bacterium
AAGCCTCTTGAACGGCCCGGCGACTGCGTGCGAATTTGGGCGGATCAAGGATCACGGCGTCAAAGCGTTCGCCCTTTGCGGCCAAGGATTCCATGATTTCAAATCCCTCGCCGCATTGGAAGCGGATGTTTGTTGCGCGGTTGAGCCGGGCGTTGGCCTCGGCCAGGACCAAGGCTTTGGCGCTTGAATCAACGGCAACAATCTCCTTTGCGCCGCCGAGGACGGATGCGGCAAGGCTGAATCCGCCGCTATAGCAGAACATGTCTAAAACGCGGCGTGCGCGCAGATATCCGGCCGCGATTTTCCGGTTTTCACGCTGATCCAGATAAAAACCCGTTTTTTGCCCTTCGGCCGGATCGACCGAGTAACGCAGGCCATTTTCCACGATTTCCAGCGGGCCGTCCGGCGTCTGGCCGCAGTAATGCCCGTCCCGGAGTTCCAGGCCTTCAGCCTGGTTGATTCCACGTTCGGTCCGCAGCACCACCCCGCGTGCGCCGCAAAGCTCAACAAGGCTGGAAACAATTAGTGGCAGCCGAACGCCTATTGCCAGCGCATTGGCCTGCACCGCAAGATAGTCGGCATAGCGATCGACGATCAGGCCGCTTAGGCCGTCGCCTTCGCTGAAAACCAATCGAGCCGCTCCGCGGGGATCGTCATAACCCAGTTGCCGGCGAAATTGCAGGGCCTTTTCCAGTTGCCTGCGCCAGAAAGAATCGTCCAGCGATTCGGCGGCGTCCCAGGTGTAAAGCCGCACGCGGATGCGGCTGTGGCTGTTCAGAAAACCCCGGGCGACAAACTTGCCTTTTTCCGATATCAAATCGACAACGCTGCCGTCGATGGCGTCGCCTTCGATACGTTCAATGGCCGAATCGAGCACCCACGGATGCCGCGCATAAAAAGGCCGCGCTTTATGAGGTTTCAGTATTACCCGGGTCAATTATGTCCCTTTTGTTAAAGTTTGGTAAAACGGCGAGCGGCCGGCGTTAGCCGGCTGAGTGAGCGGTCGGCGGTCAGGGTTCAGAATTTTGGATTTAGGATTTAGAGCATGGATACAAAATCAAAGTCCTGAACCCTGAACCCTACCCACTGAACCCTAATCTATTCCCCGCCATCGCCCGTGGCAATACCCTTGCACAACGGCCCCTTGCAGGTAACAATGGCGGCGACTTGCCGATTATTTTTCGTCTGACATCCTGCCTCCCATGAAACCCGATCCATACGCCGCCTGGTACATCCGCAGTTTTCGCTTGTATGCCATAAGTTGGTTTCTGCTGGTCTTTGCCAAGCAAGTGGAGACCGTGGCGGTGGGCATCAATGTTTACTATCGTACCGGAGATCCTTTATCACTGGGCTGGGTTGGATTGGTCCAGGCCTTGCCGATAATTCTTTTAGCCATTGCAGGCGGCCAACTCGCCGACCGTTTCAATCGGCGCTATGTGATACTTTGCACATATTCGCTGAGCGTGATCTCGGCCGCCGGATTGTCGGTCGCGGCGTTTTTGCACGAACCGGTCTGGTGGATGTATATTTTTCTTGGTCTGGGGGCCATAGGCTACGCATTAGGCGGCGCATCGCGGTCCTCGATCTTGCCTCAGATCGTCAGCGCCGAAATCTTCAGCAACGCCATCACCTGGAACACCTCCATTTTTCACATCGCCGCGATGACCGGCCCGGCCGTGGGCGGATTGATCATGGGTTGGGAAAAAACCGCCTTGGCCGCCTTCGTATTCGTGATGTTCCTGCGCATGTTTTCCTTGGTTGGCGTGGCTTTCATCAGAAACCGCCCGCAATCCGAGCCTATGGAGGCAATATCTTTGGAAAACGTATTGGCCGGCCTGCGCTTTGTCTGGAAAACGAAACTGATTTTGGCCACCATTACGTTGGATCTCTTCGCTGTACTCTTGGGCGGATTTACCTATCTCCTGCCGGTGTTCGTCAAGGACATTTTGCAGGTGGACAAAGCTTGCGTGGGCTACCTTCGGGCGACCGAGGCCGTAGGCGCGGTGTGCGTGGCGATGTTGATCGCCCACGCCTCGCCGATGAAACGCGCGGGGGCGGCAATGCTCTGGGCGGTGACCGGATTCGGCGCAGCAACGATCATCTTCGGGTTATCGCGGTGGTATTTGCTTTCCATGCTGATGATGTTCTTCATCGGCGCCTTGGATAACGTCAGCGTGGTCGTGCGGCACACAATGGTGCAAATGCTCACGCCAGACGCCATGCGCGGCCGCGTTTCGGCGGTAAATAATATTTTCATCGTGGCCTCGAACGACATTGGCGGCGTGGAATCGAGCGTAACCACATGGCTATTCGGCAGCGCGGTGATTTCCGTGGTCTTCGGTGGCATAGGCACAATATGCGTGGTCATTGCTTCCGCGCTTATCTGGCCGCAAATTTTAAAGATCGGCTCGCTCCAGGACGTCCGTCCGGCTTCCGAGCCGTTAACAGTTGCGGATGAAGAAAGGGAAATACTTTAAACTACTTTCATCCCCCCGGTATCATCCACGGCAGCAAATATGCTTGTGTTATCGTGAGCAGGCCGATCA
>JBEKIK010000475.1:0-2544 GCA_050011795.1 Thermoguttaceae bacterium
CATGTAGCCTTCGACTTTTTTGCGGAATTCCTCGTTATGCGCGTTGGTATGCGGACGCGGTCCGACCAGCGACATGTCGCCCACTACCACGTTCAGGAGTTGCGGCAGTTCGTCGAGCGAGTAGTGTCGCAAAAACGCCCCGGCTTTTGTGACGCGCGGATCGTTCTTCGTGGCCTGCACGGCGTCGGTCCCGTCTTCGCAGACCGTCATGGTGCGGAATTTCCATATGCGAATCTCCCGGCCGTCCAGACCGTATCGCCGCTGGCGGAAGAACACCGCTCCGGGCGAAGTGAACTTGATCCACAAGGCGATGCCCGCCATGGGAATGGCAAGCAACAGCAAGAGCAGGCCGCCAAGAAACAGGTCGCACAGTCGCTTTGCCATCCCGTCGATGCCGTAAAAAGGCGTCTCGAACACGCTGACCACCGGCAGGCCCAGGATGTCGGTCCAGCGGGAGTGCAGCAATTCGAAAACGAAGAAATCGGGCACCACGTAGACCGAAGCCGTGGTGTCGCTCAGCCGGCTTAGCACGCCGCGGATGCGCTCTTCGGCGCGCATGGGAAAGGTGATGTAAATAATGTCCACTTCACCGGTCCGGGCCTGCGCGAGCAGGTCGTCGAGATTGCCGATCTTCCGGCCGAGGTCTTCGGGAATTTCCGGGGTCCGCTCGTCGCCGCGATCGTCGTAAAAGCCCGCGAGTTTCAGGCCCATCTCCGGTAATTGCTCGATGTTTTTCGCCAACTGAAAGCCCAGTTCAGTCACGCCGACGACGGCAAAATTCCGGCTGTTGTAACCCAGGGTCCGCAATACCCGCTGCAACAAGCGAATCCCCAGCCGGCAGCAGATCATCAAAACAGGCGAAACCACAAACCATGTGAGCAGGGCAAGCCGCGAAAATTCATGGGTGTGTTTGGTCACAAATCCCCAACCCAGCAGCAGAAACGAGGTGAAAATCCAGACAAACAACAATGAAAATATTTCACGCCGCGTCGATACCCCGCGCCAACTGCGGTACGCCCCGCTCAGCTCGGCCACGAAATAATACAAAATAATGGCCGATAATCCGGCGAGAAAATAATGTTCGGCGGTAGTCCAGCGGGCCTGCGGTTCCAGCGAAGCTATAAACAGCCCCGCAACGATGCACAAGACATCGGTCGTGCGATACAACACGCCGGCCGGAGGCCAATGTTGATGAATGCGACGCTCAGACTCGGGCATTGAAAAAGGACCTTATCCAAATCTCGTTCTAGTTTTTTCGGTTGTAGCGGTGATGCTATATTTACCGGCCACTGCGGCACAACCGCCGGTCGCGGACAATCGGCCGAAAAATCGGACGCCTACGTTCCCGGTTTGCAAGTATAGGTCAGAAAAAAAGATGAAAAACGGCAAAGACGTTGGCGTTTCAGCCGTTTTACACGCCCGATAGATCGTCCAGCCAGGTTTCGATCAAGGTGGATTGATTGGCATTGCGATCGACCTGCTGATCGGCATCCAGGCAGCGTTCCAATCGGGCGATAGTTTTTTCGACGTCAAGGGATTGGCGTTTAAGGGCTTCGCCGATAAAGCGATCGGCCTCGGCATCGAAAGTTTCGGCCGCGCCGTTGGCTGCGCGAAGCAGTCGGCGATAGAAATCGGCGGCAAAACCGATCACCTGGCGCAAACGCCGCCGCCTGGGCGCCGCATCCTTGCCCGCCTCTTCCACGAATTTCGCCGTCAGCCGGGCAAGCGAAACGCTATCCAGCCTTTCGGCGGCCAGGCGCTGATGGAGCGCGTTGCGAAACTTCCAAAGCTCCGCGTCGGCAAATTCGCCCGCCCGCTGAATGCTGCCCTCGCCGTATCGGGCCAAACGCAGCACCTCGGCCGCGTCCGCCGCGATCCCTTGCGCAGGCAGAATTTGGGCAAGCGATTCGGCGTCCAAGGGTTGAAAACGGATCAACTGGCAACGCGAACGAATGGTGGGCAATTGCCTGGCCGGACTGGCGCCGATCAAGATCAATACCGATCTGGGCGGCGGTTCTTCCAGCGTCTTTAGCAAGGCGTTCGCGCCCTCGGCGTTAAGATAATCGGCGTCGTCGATCACGGCGATCCTACGTCCGCCCGCCTGCGGCTTCAGGGCGATGTGATGGCAAAGCCCTTCCCGGCGCCGATGCTCCTTGTCGCCGATTAAAAGCTCCAGGGGAATGAACGACTTGTCGTCGGGCTTCGCAACCAAGTGAAGATCGGGATGCGTTCCGGCAATGACTTGGATGCAGCCCGGGCAATGTTCGCAAGGATCGAGCGCCTCTTCCGGACGCTTTTCGCACAACAGGGCCTGGGCGAATTTCACGGCAAAGCTGCGTTTTCCGATCCCCGGCGGCCCGGCGAATAAAAAACTGCTCCCCAACCGCCCCCGCTGTAGCGCCCGGCGAAACTGCTCCACAATCTTGTCGTGTCCGATTATACCGTGACACATGGGATTGGGGATTGGTGATTAGAGATTGGTGACTGATATGCAAATGTGGGGTGGGAAATTTATTGCCCACTGATATGTTTAGCCCCGGCGCT
>JBEKIK010000476.1:0-2544 GCA_050011795.1 Thermoguttaceae bacterium
AATCGCATGTAGCCCACGTCCGTAAAACCCAATACCGGGGCCAACGACACGCAGAAAAACCCCCAGGCAAACAAAAACGGCCGACCCCAGCCCCTCCGATATCGCCACAACACCGCCGTAACAATCGCGGCAGCCGTAAGCGGCAACCACCAAAGCGGATTACCGACCTCTATGTGCCACCGCGGATAGATCAAAATAAGGTTCAGCGGTAAAAACGCCTTGTCAAGGTAAAACCATATCGCTCCGCATGCCCCAAGCATTCGTTCCGTGAAACTTGCGGTCCGCACCACTATGCCCGTGCCGCGGGTCTGGAACCAGATGTTCACTCCGATCAACGCCAGGGCGATAACGAAAAACGGGGCGATCCGGACAAGGTTTCGCCACATGGAAGGGGACAGTCCTATTTTCGCCGACCATGCCTCGAACGGCCCTTGGACAATTGGGACGCTCCACGCGGACTCTTGCCACCACACTATTCCCAACAGCAGCACCGGCAAAACCGAAACCGATCCCTTGCCCAGCATCGCCAACACAAAAGCCGACAAACTCAGCCAGTAGCAGAGTGGACAGTGGACAGTGGGCAGTGGGCAGTGGACAGTGGACGCGGGTGCCATGCCCACGCTTGTCGTGGGCATGTAGGTCTTCAGACTAGTCATGGGCATGGCTGTCTTCAGATACCAATAAATCGACAGCAGGAAAAACAACATTGCCACGAGGTTTTTCCGCGAAGCAATCCACGCCGCCGATTCCACGTTCACCGGATGCACGGCAAAGAGCACGGCCGCCAAAAAGGCCCCGGGAACGGACAACTTCCGTAATATCAGCCAAACGAACAACGCCGCCGCAATGTGCAGGACTATGTTGGTAACGTGGTATCCGGCCGAATGTATCCCCCACAACCGCCACTCCATCCACAGCGTGCTATATGTCGCCGGCCAGTAGTCCATTGCTTCGGCGGTGCACCAAAAACGGTAAACGCCGTCCGAGGCCTTGACAAGCGGGTTGTTTATCAATATCGATTCGTCATCGAAAATGAATCCGCCGCTTAAACAGGGAAAATAGGCCAAAAATACCGCCGACGCAATGATAGCCGCGCCTGCCGGCGCGCAAAAACGCACGGCCCATGAAACAAATCTTCCCGCCCTGGACCGCAAAGCGGACTTATTGGAGATTGTTTTTCGCTTGGACATCAAGGGGCCGCTCTCCCTTACGTGAGTTCGATCCATTTTCTCAAAAACATCGCCGGCAAAAGCAAAACCAGGATCATGGCCGACCAAAATACGCCGCAAACGGCATAGCAGGCGACGGCGTCAAGGATAATCAGCGAAAGAATGCTCTGGGCCACGGCCGCTTGAACTTGCGCCGGAGCGGGTTCGAGGACCGCCCGCAAACATCTCCACCCGATCAACACTCCCAATATAAGCATCAGCAACCACCATCGCTGCGGCTCCGCCTGCAAGAACGGATTGATCCGCTCGGACCAGTGCGGCAAACTGCTCAGTAAGGCAATCCCCAACATCATCACAACCGTGGAAAGCGCCAAGTGCGCCCGGGCGCTTCGCGTAGTTTCGGTCCGGGCGAACCAGGTTACGCCGGCAATGTACAGGCCGATCGCCCCGGCCACTACCCAGTTTTCGGCTGCAAACGGTCCCCCTGCCGCGCTCATGCCCAATAGCACGTTGAACATGCGGCAGGCGCCCATCAGCACCGGGCCGAGCGGGGTGAACTTCAGTCCGGCGTCATAAATCAAAATGCTTATAACCAATATGACGGCTATCGCGCCCGGCAGCATGTCGCCGATTAAAAACGCCGCCGCCCAGGGTAACACGGCCCCGGCAAACAATAATCCCCAGCCAAGGCGCCGGGCCGCGCTTGGCGAAATCCGTCCGGAAGGCAGCGGCCGGTATGGCCGTTGGTGCAAGTCGAGTTCCAAATCGAACACGTCGTTTAGAACCACGCCCGCAAGATACAGCAGACTCGATGAAGCCAGCAAAATGCCCAGCAACCAGGCGTCGATTGCACCGGCCAATTCCCGCACGAATAAAAAACCCATCGCCGCGTCGGCCATCGAGGTAAACACGTTGGGCAAGCGCATCAGCTCCAAATAATCGCGGAGCGTGGCACAGCCATGCGAATCCAAATTGTTATTTTCATCCTTCATCCTTCATCCTTTTCTATCTCTCTCATCACTCCCTCCAAAAAATCTTTTGCCTCTTTGCCCGCCTCGTCTGGATTGGCTACATACGGATACAATTCCACCGTGATCCAGCCTTTGTATCCGCTTTTAGCAATTTCCCGCAACACGGCGGGAAAGTCAATCGCCCCGCGACCGGGAATCAGGTGCTCGTGCCTGCGGGTGTCGGCGATGTCTTCAATATGATAATGTTTCGTGTGCGGCGCCATCCGTGCGATCCAGTTTTGCGGGTCCTGAGCAACGCAAAAAGCATGACCGATATCGAAGTTCAAGCCCACCCAGGGCGAATCAAGCCGGTCGGCGAATTCCAAATACTGCTCGAAGGTCTCGATTAAAAGTCCAGGCTCCGG
>JBEKIK010000477.1:0-2534 GCA_050011795.1 Thermoguttaceae bacterium
CCCGGCTCGTTGAAGATAAAGTCAGGGCCAAAATTAAAAAACAGATACTACATCGAGGATCATAAAGCCGGAAACCCATATTCATGACTTTCTCTCATTGCTAAAAGAGGTTCTGAGTGATGATTTTTTGAGCCTTGCCCCGCACATTGCCCCGCAAAACGCGGAGATTGCGGCCCAATAGGCGTGCCGATCAAGCAGCCGGCCCAGCAATTCAGGCCCTATTGGCCCAGTCAAGTTGCCATTGTTGCCGTCCACAATATGAAAACGCCCGCCAAAAGGGTTTATCCCGGGAAATTATGGAAAATCCCATGCCTAGTAATATGGGGTTCAAAATGATATTTTATAGCATCTGGCGAAGTTAATATGCCCCAGGAACGTGTAAAATCGAGGATATCATGCCCTGGTTCAATGAAAAATCCGATCGCATCAGTCCGAAACGCATGGAGCAGTTGATCGAGCGCGCGGCCGATGAGGCCAAAGGGCGGTTGTGCAAACAGCCACGCCGGGTTTTGCTTTTGCCGCCCGATATTACCCGGGCACATTCGGGGGCCGGGCGGATGACGGAAATTTTATATAATCTCTTCGCCAAACAGGCCGAAGTGCACGTGATACCCACGCTCGGCCAACACGTGCCGCACACAGTCGATGAAAATCGGCGGATGTTCGGCACTATACCCGAGCAACGGATCCACGCCCACGATTGGCGCGGCGGGTGCGTGAACGTGGGCACGATTCCGGCCGATTTCGTAAAAGAAGCCACCAAGGGCGCGGCCGATTGGCCGATGCCGATCGTTCTGAATCGAATGTTGATGGAGGAGTCTTGGGATTTGATCGTCCACGTCGGGCACGTCGTGCCGCACGAGGTGCTGGGATTCGCCAATCACAACAAGAATTATTTCATCGGCCTGGCGGGCAAGGACTTGATCTGCGCTTCGCACATGGCCGCGGCCTGCTGCGGAATCGAGAACAACCTGGGCACGCTGGTCACGCCGGTGCGGGAGTGCTTTAACAAGGCCGAAGGTGATTTCCTCCGCCGTTTGCCGGACGTTTACGTGCAAATCGTGATGGCCCGAAACGATCAAGGCGAATTGGTTCACACCGGTCTTTACGTGGGCGACGATCTGGAAACTTATTTGCACGCCGCGATGCAGTCGCGACAGCAAAACATCACCGCCCTGGAAAAGCCGCTGGAAAAAGTGGTCTGCGTCATGCAGGGCGACGAATTCTACAGCACCTGGGTAGCCAATAAAGCCATATACCGTACGCGCATGGCATTGGCCGACGGCGGGGAATTAATTATTATCGCCCCGGGCTTGAAACGTTTCGGCGAGCAGCCCGAGGTCGATGCCATTATCCGCAAGTACGGCTATTGCGGCACGCCGAAGGTGATGGAGTATTACCGCCGCGAGGCGGTGTTGCAGGATTTCGCCCATGCCGCGGCGCATTTGATCCACGGATCATCAGAAGGCCGGTTCACAATCACGTACGCGCCGGGCCACATGTCGAAAGAGGAGATCGAGAGCGTCAATTTCCGCTATGCCGATCTGGGCGAAACGCTGAAAAAATATCCTCCCGACCAACTGAAAGAGGGATTCAACGACCTACCCAACGGCGAACGGGTGTTTTTCATACCCACTCCGTCGGCGGGTCTTTGGGCGACGCGGGAAAAACTTTACGGCCGACCCGCCGGATTCGACACTTAGTTCCGTATATAATGCTAATGAGTACAAGCTGGATTTAAGACCATCTTTTCGAGGATTGGACTCGTTTTTCAATATTCGCCTGAGATATCACACTATAAAATCTGCTACTTATGTCATCTGTCATTGATCGAACGAAATTCAGCCAAAGCGGTTGCGACTTTATCGATGACGGGCATCTCGACGGCCTGTTAAACCGGCGTGCGGATGCGGCCCGGATTCGCGACGTTATCGCCAAGAGCATGGCCAAGCAGCCGCTGGCGGTCGAGGAGACGGCCGCACTGCTGGCCGCCGATAGCCCGGAATTGATCGATGAAATCTTCGACGCCGCCAGGCGACTCAAGCGCGACGTGTACGGCAACCGCATCGTGATTTTCGCCCCGCTTTACATCGGCAACGACTGCAACAACGACTGCCAATACTGCGCTTTCCGCCGCTCGAATAAACAAGTGTATCGCCGCACGCTCGACGAGGAAGAAATCCGCACCCAGGTTTTGGCCCTGGAAAACAAGGGGCACAAGCGCTTGATCCTGGTCTTCGGCGATCATCCGCACTACGACGCCGAATTCATCGCCGAGTGCGTGCAACACGTTTACGGCACGGCCTCGCTGAGCGGCGAAATCCGCCGGGTAAGCATCAATGCCGCGCCCATGGATCACCATGGTTACGCAATCATCAATGCCGCCAAGATCGCGACTTATCAGATCTTCCAAGAGACGTACCATCACGAAACCTACCGCCGCGTGCATCCGCCCAATACCCGCAAGGCCGATTATCTCTGGCGCCTGGACGGCGTGGCCCGGGCAATAGAAACAGAATGCGACGACGTGGGCA
>JBEKIK010000478.1:0-2529 GCA_050011795.1 Thermoguttaceae bacterium
TGAAACTGCCCTGGGGCGGCGAGTCATGGCATTATACAGAGCGGCCTGCGAAGGAGATCGACTTCACACCGCCCTTCGCTCGAAAAAACTACGACGAGTTGTTTGCCGAACACACCGGCGTATCGCCGCACGACCAAACGGCCGTAAAGGCCATAGCCGAGCGGTTTGGCATGGAGACGACCGGAAAACATCCCGACGTTATAAAAAGCTTCGTCTTCGAGGAGATGGTCGAGGACGCCCTGACCGGCCCGATCTTTGTGCTTGATTATCCGGCAAGCATATGCCCGTTGACAAAACGCAAGCGCGACAACTCGGCCGTGGCCGAGCGTTTCGAACTCTTCATCCAAGGCATGGAAGTGGCCAACGCCTACACCGAACTGAACGATCCGGACTTGCAGGAAAAACTGCTTTCCAGCCAGCTCGAAGGACTGCCGGAGGAGGAATCGATGGCCAAGATGGACAGGGATTTCATCACGGCGCTGCGCCACGGAATGCCGCCCGCCGGAGGGCTGGGCATCGGCGTGGACCGTTTGGTAATGCTGTTGACCAATTCGCAGAGTATTCGCGAGGTGATACTGTTCCCACTTTTACGCCCGGAAACGTAGGAGAATAATGACAAATGACAAAGCTCGAATGACAAAAGAATGTTGAAGTCCAAATGACAAATGAACTTCTTCGTCATTAGACATTAGTGCTTTGTCATTTTCCCTGTCCCCTGTCCCATTTTTCCCGATCCCTAACATGTACAAACTGCTTATTTGTTGGCGGTATTTGTGCACGCGATACATCGCGTTGGTGCCGATCGTGAGCGTGATGTTGGGCGTAGCCACGATGATCGTGGTCAACGGCGTGATGGAGGGATTCACCTCCGAGATGCAGAATCGCATCCACGGAATCCTTTCCGACGTGGTTCTGGAATCGAAGAATATGAACGGCATGCGCGACGCCGACTTGCACATGAGCGAGATTCGCCGCATAGCCGGCGATTCGATCGAAGCCATGACGCCCACCGTCGTGGTGTGGGCATTGCTCAACTTCAAGGAACTATATAACGGACAATCCTTAACGCAGCCGGTGCAACTTATAGGCATAGACGAAAGCAGCAAAAGCGACGTAAGCGATTTCAGCAAGTATTTGCAGCACAAAGAGAACCGTGAAAAAATGAGCTTCGATCTTCGCGACGGCGGGTACGACGTCCGCGATCACCAGGTCGGGCCCGGCGGGCCGGAGCGCCCACAAATGGCCGAAGCCGGTTGGAAACATCGCGGCGAAATGGCCCGGATCAAAGCCTATCAAGAGGAATTATTCCGAAAAGAAAAGCAGGCGGCGCCAGCCGTAAAGAATCCACCTACCGCAAATGGTTCTAAAAATGTAACTGCCACTTCTTTCACGGAGAACGTCAACGACCGTAACGGCAAGAATGACATTGGCGATGCCGAGGCAGGCCTCTCGCCCATGCCGGCGCCAAATGCTCCGACCACAGATCCCTGGACCTATCGCGGCACATCGCCGAATTCCTCGACTTCGCCTGGCGATGGGTTGCCCGGTCAGGGTAAAGTGTTCGACATGGCCTCTGAGCAGCACACCGGCATAGTACTGGGCATTGCCATGGCCAGCAGGCGATTTCTAAAAGACAGGCAAAATCCGAGCGGGGGTTTTGAGGACCGTTTTCTTGTCCTGCCGGGCGATGACGTGGCGCTGACCACGCTCACCGTGGGCACGCCGCCCAAGTTCATAAGCGACAACTTCACGATCGTCGATTTCTACGAAAGCAAAATGAGCGAGTACGATTCGAGTTTCGTATTTGTGCCCATCGGCAAATTGCAGGAATTGCGGGGAATGTACGATCCTACTACCGGCAAGGGATTGGTCAACTCGATCCAGATCAAACTCAAACCCGGCGCCAACGGCGAGCAAGTCCGCGACAAATTGGCGGCCGCGTTTCCCTGGCAGGAATACGTGGTGGAAACCTGGCGCGACAAGCAAGGGCCGCTATTGGCCGCCGTATGGACCGAAACCGCCATCCTCAACGTGCTGTTGTTTCTGATCATTACCGTGGCCGGTTTCGGCATCCTGGCCATCTTTTACATGATCGTGGTGGAAAAGACCCGCGATATCGGCATACTCAAGTCGCTGGGCGCGTCGGGCCGAGGCGTGATGGGCATCTTTTTGACCTACGGCCTTTTGCTGGGATTGATTGGCTCGGGCGTGGGACTGGCAATCGGGTTGCTTTTTGTCCGTTACATCAACGAGATAGCCGATCTGCTGGGCAAGATCACGGGCCATCCGGTGTTCGATCCCACGATCTACTATTTTTATAAAATACCCACGATTATCAGGCCCTGGACGGTTGTGTGGATTATGGCCGGGGCGGTGGGCATAGCCGTGGCGGCCAGTATTTTGCCGGCCCGCCGCGCGGCCCGATTGCACCCGGTGGAGGCCTTGCGATATGAGTAACAAAATCGAACAAATCTCGAAATCCAAAAAAACGTCAGCAACCGCGCGTTCGGAACCCAAGTCCACGCCCGA
>JBEKIK010000479.1:0-2526 GCA_050011795.1 Thermoguttaceae bacterium
ACGGTGATTCCGCTGGTGGCCGTGCCTGTGGCCATCGTGGGCACGTTCGCGGTGATGGCGGGCATGGGATTTAGTCTCAACAATCTTTCGCTATTCGGATTAGTGCTTGCCATCGGCATCGTGGTGGACGATGCCATCGTGGTGGTGGAAAACGTGGAGCGCTGGCTGGCCGCCGGATTGGCGCCGAAGGAGGCGGCCATTAAGGCCATGGAAGAAGTGACCGGGCCAGTGATCGCGGTGGGCTTGGTCCTGTGCGCGGTGTTCGTGCCATGCGCGTTCATCAGCGGGATCACGGGCCAATTTTTCCGGCAGTTCGCCTTGACGATTGCCGTATCGACGGTGATATCGGCCTTCAACTCGCTCACGCTCAGTCCGGCCCTGGCCGCACTGCTTTTGAAGCCGCATGGTGCCAAGCGGGATTGGCTCTCGGCGATACTCGAGGGAATTTTGGGCTGGTTTTTCCAGGCGTTCAATTGGGGTTTTACGCAGTCGACGAATTTTTACAGCCGGATGGTGGGCATTTTGCTGCGAGGCAGCTTGGTGGTGCTGTTGCTTTACGGCGGGTTGCTCGTGTTGACAGGATGGGGATTTACGAAGATGCCCACGGGCTTCATTCCGGAACAAGACAAGGGCCGGCTGCTGGTCAACGTGCAGTTGCCCGACGGGGTGTCGGTCGAGCGGACCCAGGAAGTGGTAACGAAAATCGCGGCGCTTGCCCAGTCGCTTCCGGGCGTATCGCACACGTTGGCGGTGTCCGGGCAGTCGCTGCTTTTACAGGCCAACGCGCCTAATTTCGGTTCGCTGTTCGTGCTTTTAAAACCGTTCGACCAACGGCGGGGGCGGGAGCTCTCGGACAAGGCCGTCGCGGCCCGGTTGCGGAGGCTGTGTTACGCCAAGTTTCCGGAGGCGTCGGTGGGCGTATTCGGCGCTCCGCCGGTGGACGGCCTGGGCACGGCCGGCGGTTTCAAACTGATGGTCGAAGACCGCGGGTCTCTTGGCCCGCAGACGCTGCAACAGATGACCGACCTTGTGATCGAACGCGGCAACCACCAGCCCGGGCTGATGGGACTGTTCACCCTGTACCGTTCCAACACTCCGCAGTTGTATGTGGACATCGACCGCACAAAGGTGAAATCGTTGGGTGTGGCCATAAGCGACGTGTTCAATACGTTGCAGGTATTCATGGGCTCGATGTACGTGAACAACTTCAACGAGTTCGGCCGTTCCTGGCAGGTCGATCTACAGGCGGATGGCGGATTTCGCAACCGGGTCGAGGAGGTCGGGCAGCTTAAAGTCCGCAACGCCGGGGGCCAAATGGTTCCGATGAACACTTTAGCGGCCATCAAGGACGTTCCCGGTCCGGTCATGATTACTCGCTACCAATTGTATCCATCCGCCCCGATCAACGGGAACATAGCTCCAGGCACCAGTTCCGGCCAGGCCGTGTCATTGATGGATCGTCTGGCCGAGCGGGAGTTGCCCAAGAGCATGCCTGCCGAATGGACCGAACTGACCTTGTTGCAGAACCTGGCGGGCAATACGGCTATGTACGTTTTCATATTGGCCGTGGTGCTGGTATTTCTGGTTTTGGCTGCGCAGTACGAGAGCTGGTCGCTGCCCTTGGCGGTGATACTTGTCGTGCCGATGTGCCTGTTGTGCTCGATAGCCGGGGTGGCCTTAGCGCGGATGGACATCAATATATTCACTCAGATCGGATTCGTGGTCCTGGTGGGCCTGGCCAGCAAGAACGCCATTCTCATTGTCGAGTTCGCCAAGCAGCAGCGAGAGGGCGGCAAGTCTCGGCGCGAGGCGACGATGGAGGCCTGCCGGCTGCGATTGCGTCCGATCATGATGACCTCGTTCGCCTTTATTTTAGGGGTGGTGCCTCTGGTAATCGCCGAGGGGGCGGGAGCGGAGATGCGGCGAACTTTGGGTACGGCCGTTTTCAGCGGCATGTTGGGCGTTACGCTTTTCGGCATCTTCCTTACGCCGGTGTTTTTCTACGTAATCGATCGCCTGAGTAATTAGAGGATTTACATGCTTTCCCGATTTTTCATCAACCGACCGACTTTCGCCAGCGTGCTGTCGATAATTATCACGCTGGCCGGTTCGCTGGCGGTCTTTTTTCTGCCCATTGCCCAATATCCCGATATTACTCCGCCCACGGTGCAGGTGACGGCCAGCTATCCGGGCGCTAATGCGCAACTAGTGCTCGACACGGTGGCGGCCCCGATCGAACAGCAGGTCAACGGCGTGGAGAATATGATCTATATGTCGTCGCAGTGCACCAACGACGGCGCATACACGTTGACGATCACTTTCGAGCTTGGGACCGACTTGAACGTGGCGCAGGTGCTGGTGCAGAACCGGGTGCAGTTGGCCATGCCGGTGATACCGAATATCGTCCAGCAGCAGGGCGTGGCCGTGAAGAAGAAATCGCCCAGCATCATGATGATCGTCAATCTCGTATCGGACAAAGACGCCCAGGGCCGATATCGTTTCAACGATCTGTACCTGTCGAATTAC
>JBEKIK010000480.1:0-2508 GCA_050011795.1 Thermoguttaceae bacterium
AGGGATTAGAGATTGGGGATTAGAAGTTTGCGTTACTGTTATAACTCCGCGAAATTCTTTAAAATCCTCAGGCCGGCGGACTGGCTTTTTTCGGGGTGGAATTGGGTGGCAAACACGTTTTTGTGCCAGATCATCGAGCAGAATGGCCCTCCGTAATCGGTGTCGGCGGCAACGATGTTCGCGTCTTGCGGCACGACGTAGTAAGAATGCACAAAATAGAAATGCGTCCCTTCGGCGATTCCTTCCAAGATCGGCGGACGGTTGCGGATTATAAGCTGGTTCCAGCCCATGTGAGGGATGGAATAGCCCTTCGGAAGCCGAAAGCGGACCACTTCGCCCGGGAACACGCCAAAACCCTCGTGTTCGCCGTTCTCGTAGCTGGTTTCGAATAATAATTGCAATCCCAGGCAGATTCCCAAAAACGGCTTGCCGCCGTGGATGGCCGCGAGCACCGAATCGACCAGGTTTTTGCGGCGAAGTTCTTTTATGGCGTCTTCGAAGGCTCCCACTCCGGGCAGGACTATTTTATCGGCGGCGGCCACTTCGGCAGGTTCACTGGTCACAATGGCCTTGTGACCGACCTTTTCGAAACCCTTCTGCACGCTGCGCAGATTGCCCATTCCGTAGTCAACTATGGCGATCATGGTAGGGGATAGGTTATAGGTGATAGGGAATAGTGAATAGGGGATTGTTGGTTTTCAGTTTACAGTATTCAGTTTCATTTATCAGTCTTAACCTCTAACCTATGACCTATTAACTATAACCTACAATAAGCCTACCAAAACAGACACTTTTCAGGGAAGATAGGGTTCATAAAAATTCCCAGGATTTTACCCGGAGCGGCCAATCATGAATCGGCAGCGTCTTTTGGAGCGTTTTTTGCGTTATGTGCGGATCGACACCACGGCCCAGGCCGATGCCGAGGCATACCCCAGTTCGCCCGGCCAGATGGAATTAGGCCGGCTGCTGGTGGCCGAACTAAAGGCCATGGGGCTATCCGATGCCCGGCAAGACAGGCACGGCATTGTCCTGGCCACGATTCCATCTACGGTCGATTATACTGTCCCAACAGTTGCCTTTTGTGCCCATTTGGACACTTCGCCGGAAACGAGCGGCAAAAACGTCCAGCCGCAGGTGATCGAAAATTATTCCGGCGGCGATCTGCCGTTGCAGGGCGATAAGGACCAGGTGATCGGCGCGACCGACAATCCGGAATTACCGGCCTTGCTCGGTCGGACGATAATCACCTCCGACGGCACGACGCTCTTAGGCGCAGACGACAAGGCGGGAGTGGCAATAATCATGGAAACAGCCGCATGGCTTTGCGAACATCCGGAGATTTTGCACGGACCGATCCGGATTTGCTTTACTTGCGACGAAGAAATCGGCCGAGGCGTGGACAAGCTCGATCTGAGCGAGATCAACGCAGCGGTTTGTTACACGCTCGACGGCCATGCCGCCGGCGAGATCGACGTGGAGACTTTTTCCGCCGATCAGGCCGTGGTGACGATCCGCGGCGTAAACATTCATCCCTCGATTGCCAAGGGCCGGATGATCAACGCGGTCCGTGCAGCCGCGGCTTTTATTGCCCGATTGCCGCGAGATCAATTGGCCCCTGAAACAAGCGACGGCCGGCAGGGATTTTTACATCCTTATGATATTGCCGGTGGAGTGGCCGAAGTGCGAATGAAAATTTTGCTCCGCGATTTTGATGCCGCGCAACTGTCGGCTCAGGCCGAGTTGTTGGAGCGGGCGGCCGGGGAAGTAATGCGGGAATTTCCCGGGGCCAAGATCGAGATCGCCGTCCAGCGGCAGTATCGCAACATGGTCGAAGGGCTTGCCCGGGAACCCTGCGCGGTGGCCTACGCCGAGGAGGCGTTAAACCGATTGGGCCGCGCGCCCAAGCAGACCATTGTCCGCGGCGGCACCGACGGCTCGCGCCTGACCGAACTGGGCCTGCCCACCCCGAATCTATCCTGCGGCGGATACAATCCGCATTCGCCCCTGGAATGGGCCTGCTTGGAGGAAATGATGGAATCGGTCCAGTGGTTGATATCCCTGGCGGAAGTGTGGGCGGAAAAAAGTTAGTAGACAATAAAAAAAATGGCGAAGCACGAATGTCAAATGACGAAAAAATGACAAAGGTCTAATGCCAAAGGACAAAACAGGACGACATGCAATTTCTCATTAGACATTCCAGCTTGGTTATTTTTCGACATTTGTCATTAGACCTTCCTCATTCCCTATAAGGCCTTTGTTATTCCCTACTTATGGTAGGGTGCTTTTGGCATATTCGCCCGTTTGGCGTCGGCCTAATCAAATCAATAATCGGTGGTACAATAGTATAATTCCCTGTTTGACAGGCATGTTTTCTCGGGCGTCGATTCCATGACACTTATTACATTTCGCATAATTGACGGGGCCGATCGGGGACATGAGTTCGCCGACGTGCCTACTCCGTTTACCATCGGGCGGGAAGAGGGCAATGCCATCCAACTGAACGACGAG
>JBEKIK010000481.1:0-2439 GCA_050011795.1 Thermoguttaceae bacterium
CTGTTTGCGGCCCCTTGGCCAGATCCGACAGATGTCTGCCCATGGACCGGATTGGATAAATTTGTAGCCAGCAGAAATAAAATCAAGCCCCTGGCCGCCCCGGATAACAATCGAGATTGTTCATCCATGATCATCTCTTCCTTAATTTTCTGCAGTAATTATTTCCTGCCGAAAATAGCACCCATTCCTCGGGACATGACAATCTTACTTAATCACGTTTTACTGTCATGTTAGTTTCCCTAATATAAAAATATCGACTATTGTCACAAATCCACTGGATGTGATAATCAAGATTTTCCTTATAACATTAACCATCCAACGTAAAGTTGTATGTCTTACTTCCGCTAATACCGGTAAATTTTCCCCAGTCGATTTTTAAGGTATGATGATAATACGCCACGCAGTTTCTCTGTTGTTGTGGCAAATTTCCCACAAAGGGGAGGAAAACAATCCGAATAAAAGTGCGTTATTCACCGCAACTTCTTGCAAAACAACATCTTACAACATCTCCATACCTCATTAGGACCTTTGGCACTTGAAGTGCTTTCTTTTGTCTTGTGCAATTTTGTCGTCCCTTTCAACCTGACAATCCCCATGCCCAAACACAACCACAGCAAATCAACACACGGCAAAAAACCCCCGCATCATGTTCGCCTCAAATCGCAGTACCGTGACGAAGCGTTGCCGGTGGACGAGGTATCGCCCGAAGAAGAACTTGTCGTTGCGGAATCTCTGCCCGATGACGATCTGGACGAGGATGAACAAATCGATCAGGCCGAAGAGCTTACCGGCGAAGACGATCAAATCGACGACCCCGTGCGGATTTATCTCATGCAGATGGGCGAGATCCCATTGCTTAAACCCAAAGAAGAACTGGTCGCCGCCAAGCGGATCGAAACAAGCCGCCGGCGATTCCGCCAGTGCATGCTGGCCAACGATTACGTGCTCCAGGCGGCCGTCAGCCTGTTGGAGTGCATCCGCGACAACAAGGTGCGCCTCGATCGGACAATCGAAGTCTCTGTGATCAACATCCGCGAAAAACGGCGGCTGTTAAAGGTGCTTGAGCCTAATTTGCACACGCTTCATCATTTGCTTATCCATAACCGCCGTGATTTCACCTTGGCGATCCACGACCGTCATCCCCGAAAAAAACGCCGTGAAGCATGGCGCCGGTTGCTGCAACGCCGGGTGAAGGCCGTCCGCCTGGTGGAAGAACTCGGGCTTAGAACCCAGCGCTTGCAGCCCATGCTCGATAAACTCAATCAGATTTCGCAGCGCATGCAAAACGTCAAAAAACAACTGGCCGAACCCCAAAACGATCCGGACGCCGCCGCCCGGGCCGTGGAACTCCGCAAGGAATTGTGTTATCTCATGCGATTGACCCTGGAAAGTCCGGCCACGCTGCGCCGCCGGCTCGATCGCATTGCAGCATTGCACAAAAAATACGAAGCAGCCAAGCGATATCTCTCCGCCGGCAACTTGCGACTGGTGGTCTCCATTGCCAAACGCTATCGCAACCGGGGCATGAGCGTCCTGGATCTGATTCAGGAAGGCAATACCGGCTTGATGCGGGCGGTGGACAAATTCGAACATGCCCGGGGCTACAAATTCTCGACTTACGCTACCTGGTGGATCCGCCAGGCCATTACCCGGGCAATCGCCGACCAATCCCGGACCATCCGTATGCCCGTGCACATGCTGGAAAACATGGGCAAAGTCCGCAATGCCACGCGCCAATTGATCCAGGAAAAAGGCACGGAGCCCACGCTTGAAGAAGCCGCCGCTCAGGCAGGGCTATCGCTGGACGAAACCGTCAACATCCTACGCATGGCCCGGCAGCCGCTCTCGCTGGACCAGCCGGTGGGCGAACACGACGACACCTACTTCGGCGAATTCCTCCAAGATCATCGCGAGGATGATCCCTTGCAGGGCATAAACCAGGAATCGCTCAAAAACCGCATCGCCGAGGTGCTCGACGCCCTGGACTATCGCGAACGGGAAATCATCCGCCTCCGCTTCGGCCTGGCCGACGGATACTCGTATACTTTGGAAGAGGTGGGCAAAATATTCTCCGTCACTCGCGAACGCGTCCGACAAATCGAAACCAAGGCCGTAAGATCCCTCCAGCATCCCGTCCGCGCGAAAAAACTCTTAAGCTTCATGAACGATCTGGCCAACGTCCCAACAGAATCCGTTGCCGCTTGCCACACAAATACAACGGTGGAAAGCTAAAATTCCATTCACGGTCCATCACTGCTTCTACGAAGCAGTGGCACACTTTGGAAGTTTTTTATTGGTCTAGCATGGGCAGCCGTGCGGATCATTCAAATTGGAACATGCCCGCAATTCGCCGTCCATCGGCTGGCGTGACCTTGCCGGATAGAATTGCGGTGGCATCGTCTCTTGAAACGGTTACGGATCCGATCCGTTTACTGCCGG
>JBEKIK010000481.1:2452-3777 GCA_050011795.1 Thermoguttaceae bacterium
GCCGGGATCCACAATTGCAATCGTATAGTATTCGATGGGTGGATTGCAACCGGCGACATAACCCGAAGCAGCACCCCAAACTTGCCCGACGTACTTGATAAATTCTACGCTGTTAGAGGCGGCCGATTTAAGTCCGGCTGGAATGCTACTGTTAAGCTCGGCGTCGGTCTTGTCTTGTTTGATCATGCCAAAAAGCAATTTTGTTACATTATAAATGTCTTTGGCGTCCGATCGATTGAAGGCGATTTTAATTTCCAAGGTGCGTTTAGCGCGTGCCGAGTTGGGGGTAATGCCTACGTCGTTTAACGAACATGCCCATTGAGATGGAAATGAATGAACAAGGGTCGGCAAAAGGCGTTTTAAATCAGCAACTGCCGCTTGGTCCGATTTTGGCGCGATCTGGGATTTCTCGCTTCCCGGCTTCAAACTAGAGACTATTTTGTCAAAATCGCCCAAGGCGGTCGCCCATTGCGTTGGAGGAGTGCTGCACTGCACGATGAACGCGGTTCTGTCGGAAATGAAATATGTGTATCGACGGCGGACTTTTTCGCCGCCATCGGTTAAAACGTACGATGCGTTAATCAGGATTTTACCGTTGACTTGCGGAACCTCGGTACTAACCGGACGCATGTCGGGATATTTATTACCGATCATGGACTCCCATTGGACTTTCATGCCGGAAGTGTCGGAAGGAGGATCGCCAGCTTCCGCGGGCATGACTTCATGGTGAAAGAAGCAAGTTGCATATTCGCCGTTTGGCAGCCTTTTTCTGAATCCCACCTCAAAACCCTGGGGAACATTCTTCGTTTGCTCCCAACCTGCGGGAACCAAAAGCTGATACGCCTTCTCCTTGACAACCTGCTGGGCTTTGGCCACAAGCGATATGAATGCAAAAAACACAAAAACAATTGTCAACAATTGCATCTTCATATAGTGCCTTATTAAACCAGTTGATTCCATTCGCACGTACCCAACGGTCCGTGAACTTATCATCTCTACGGTCGGCCGTCAATAAACATTCCGGTATTCTGGTATTCCGGGTATTCGTATTCATTTATTTACTTATTGACCTTTGCCTGGCAAATGGATCGTTATGTTGTGGGGCAGATTGCTAATCTGCCCAGTAAAGGCAGGTTGGCAACCTGCCCCGCGGATCATTTCCCAAGCAAAGGTCGATAGGTATTCAATATTCCGATATTCAATATTTTGTAACTATTTAGCCTTATGCAGTTGATCTTGGAAAAAATTGACTATTCGGATATTACGGTGGTTTACTGTGACAAACAGAAGAGCCAACGTGATGACGAAGCGGACTATTTCTCTTG
>JBEKIK010000482.1:0-3645 GCA_050011795.1 Thermoguttaceae bacterium
CCGATCCTTGAACCATTCGAGGCTGTCGAGTCCGCCCGCCAGCACCCAGGCGTCGGTCCCGTACCGGGCAAGCAATGCCAGCGCATCCTCGGCGTTCGCAGGTTGAAAGAGCTCGAATTGCGGCATGATGTCGCGAACTATCGCCATGCTCAGTCTCCTGCCGCATCATCAACCATGCGGCCTCCGATATTAAACATTTGCCGCAAGGCCATCCTGGATCGGCCTGCCGGCTTCCAGAAAAGCCAAAATGACATCGGCGGTCACGGGCACACGCCGGAACACGTCGTCTCCGAGGGCGTCCATAAGGGCAGTAAGAACTGCCGTGCAAGCGCCTCCAGTCGGCGGCTCACCGATGCCGCGCGCGCCGACCGGCGTCTCCGGGTCCGGGATGCCCAGGGCATCCCATTCCATCCTGGCCGGCACATCGAGTATCGTCGGCGGCTTCGTATGGTAAAACCGCTTGGCCAGCGGCAGGCCATAGTGTTGGTCGTACACCCATTTCTGGCCGGTGGCGTGGCCAATGCCCAGCATGGAGCGGCCAACCAACTGCCCGCCCAGGGCGCGCGGGTGCACCACGACGCCCGAGTCGGCGACCACGAGGAAATCCAGAATCTTGTACATACCAGTCTCGACATCGACCTCGACCTCGGCAAAACTCGTGACATAGGAAAAGGTCTGGCCGTCTCGCGGAAAGGCGTCGCGGGCAACGGCCAGCAATCCCTGGCCGGCCAGGGCCTTAACGGACGCCTTGGTGAGCCTGTTGATGTCGTCAGGGAATTCGTGTCCATCGTAGATGCCGCCAAGGGCGATAGCCTGCCTGGCCGCCTCGCCAAAGCTCATGCCCGGTCCGCCGCCAGGCCGAAAAACGCGTTCACCGGCGATTTGGTATTCCTCGGGTCTGCCGCCAAGGGTCCGGGCGGCGATTTCCCCCAATTTCTTCCTGGCGTCCAAAGCTGCGGCAAGGGCCGCCCGCGACATGGCATGAATGGTTTGGCTACCGCCGGAAACGCAACTCCACGGCAGATACTTGGCGGTATTCCCCCAAATAATCTCGCACCGTTCCCACGGCACATCCAGGGCCTCTGCCGCCACGCGGTGAACGTCGCTCACCGACTCCGTCCCCGGGTTGCCGATGCCGCAGTGAAAGCGGATGCCCCCGTCAGGTTTGATGACAATAAGCCCGTCGAATCCGACCGTGCCTGCGACGAAGCAGCCCATACCCACGCCGAGCCCCCGGACTTTCGCCCCCTTGCGCTGTCCCGCACGGGCTTTGCGCTCTTCCCAGTTGAAAAGCACCGCCCCTCGATCAAGGGCTTCCTTGCGCGCCGCCTTTGCCAGCACCGGTTCCATGAGGGTCACACCCTGCAGGCCGCCGGGCGATGTCTGAGCAGCACGGGTAGGCGTATTGGTCAAGACGGCGATCCCGCGCCAGCGCATGGCGATCGGCTGGTACAGAAGCGAGACGACACGGCCCGCCATGGCGGCATCGCCATTTTCCTCGTACGGGCCATTGTCTTGGAGGACAAACATATCGAGGGCGAGGATGCGGCCCTCCCGGGAGAAGCCGACCTTCATGCGTCCGTAGAGGCTCGGGCGCGCGCGGCCGATGTAATGCTCCTCCTCGCGGCTTACGCGCATCATGACCGGGGCGTTCGTCTTCCGTGAAAGTATGGCCGGTATGATCATGGTAATTGAGGCCGTGATCTTGCTGCCGAATCCACCGCCGGTATATTCGCTGACAAAGACGATCTTGTCGGTGTCGATTCCCAGCCATCGCGATATGGCGGGAATGGTTTGAATCGTGCTTTGCGTGCCGGTGTGGATGAACACCTTGCCGTTTTGCCAATAGGCCAGAGTCGAGCGGGTCTCCAGCGTCTGATGGCTCGTGTTCGAGGTCGCAAAGGTTTCGTCGAGCACGAGCGCCGCGTTTGCAAACCCTGCTTCGATATCGCCGTACGACCATTGAGCCGTCGCCTTGCCCATGGACAGTTGCCCGTCTTTGGCATCGGCGAAGTCGGCCCCGGTCCATTTGAGTTCCCGCACCTCAGGAGCCGGCGGCGACTCTCCCGCCTTGCCCGCCCAGGGCTCGGGCCGCATCCAGACGTTGCCGTCCGTCCTGGCGTTTGGCCCGCCAGACCGCAGGCTGGCCAAGGGATCAATCACGAACGGCAGCGCCTCGTAGTCAATTTCAATTCTTTCAATGGCTTCGGCGACCGTCAATTCGTCGACGGCCGCCACGGCGAGAATGGGGGCGCCCTGGTACAACGGCTCCATCGTGAGTGCGCGTTCCGCCCACTTGCTGGCTTTGATCACGGCGCCGGTATCGGTCACGAAATCTGCCGGGGCTGGAAGATCGTCGGCGGTGATAATAGCCTTGACGCCCGGCATGGCCAGCGCGGCCTCGGCATTGATCCGCTTCACGCGGGCATGGGGCATGGGGCTCAGCAGTAGCTTGCAACAGAGCATGCCCTCGGCGCGAAAGTCCTCGGCGAACTTGGCGGTGCCGGTCAGCTTTGCCCGCAGATCCGGGGTGATGTAGTTTTTACCAACCAGCTTCTGTGCAGAAAACTTTGCTTCGTCGGGCATAGCTACACCCTCCTGAGGTACTGCACGCCACGCATCAGGGCATCGAGGATTTTCTCATAGTCCTGGCATCGGCACAGATTTCCAGAGATGCCGTGCGCAAGCTCCTGGCGCGTCGGATCCGGATTTGTCTTCAAAAAACCGGCCGTTGCCATGAGAAACCCGGGTGCGCAGTACCCGCACTGGAAACCCTGCTCGTCAAGAACACCTTGCTGTAGAGGATGGAGCGTTCCGTCGGCCCCGGTCAGCCCTTCAATGGTCACAATCTGCTTACCCCTTACGGAATGTGTAAGGATCGAGCAAGAGTACTGGGGGACGTCGTCGATAAGCACGGTGCAGGCGCCGCACTCGGCGCGGTCGCAACCGATTTTGGCTCCAGTAAGGCCCAGCTTGTTACGCAGCGTTATGGCCAAGGTATCCTGCTGCATCACATCGACGTGGCGCTGCTGGCCGTTGACGGTCAGCGTGATCAGCCGTTCGACCGAGCCGGAGGACGCCTTTTGGCCCGCCATCGTAGTGCCTTTAAACATATAACCGGCCCAAGACACCGCTCCGGCGGCGATAACGCCTTTGATGAAGGCCCGCCTCGTGATCCTGTTCGACGTGCTTTCCCCATTTTCGACATCGGCCATTGTGCGAATCACCTCGTCTGGCATGTACAAAACAGGCCCTTCTGATCCAAACATCGTTTTCACAGAAGATCGAAATTCGATTCAGTCTCAGGAGATGCGCCACTATCAATGACCCATATCTCCTGAAAAGGGAGAAGAATTGAATTAGAATTCATTACCAATTCAATGTTTTCTATTTTAAGTTTTCCCCACCTCTCCCGCAACCCGGGAAGGCGGCTTGTAAAGGTTTCATGGAATTGGGGTCAGGTCGATTGACTGCACGAACATCACCGGAGGCCACAACATGGAGAAAGCAGTCCCCCGCGCCGATACCGGAGATTGCCCGGATTGAGCCGGGGGACACAAGGCTATAGTCGAGCGCAACCTGATCTTATTTTTCCGGTGTTTTTTCTTTCGAAGGCGAGGGGATCTCCAGGTCGGTCAACCGGGC
>JBEKIK010000483.1:0-2828 GCA_050011795.1 Thermoguttaceae bacterium
TACATATATGTATTATTTGCCTTCTTGAGCTAGTGATTCCATGAGCACTACCAGAGCTTACGAAGAAATTGTTGATTTCGTCGCGGCGGGAACAAGCCCCTTAGGGGTAATTGGCTTTCATCCCTCTGCAGCCGCTAAGGCCCGAGTGGGGGAGTTGATAGCGCGTGAAAAAACCAAGGGCCTTTCTCCTGAAGAACAATCAGAACTGGATCACTATACCCAGTTGGAACATCTGATGCGCCTGGCCAAGGCCCGCGCCCGTCGGCATATCGCTCATGACTAACCTAATCAGCGATGAACTCCGTAGTCATGTCGCCTCGCGTGCCGACCATCTCTGCGAATATTGTTTGATTCATGAGGAGGATACATTTTTTGGCTGCGAAGTCGACCACATTGTCAGTTTGAAGCACGGAGGACCGACAGAGGCCGACAACCTGGCATACTCGTGCTTGATTTGCAACCGCCGTAAAGGTACCGATCTGGGTTCGATTCTCGAACCAAACGGCGTACTAATTCGATTTTTCAATCCACGGCGCGGGCAGATATCCACCGGTGATGGCATAGTTGCGTATAGAAAAGAATAAAGTTGCCAGTAATCGTTTGGAGGTTATGTCAGCCGATTTTTTGCAATATCGTGCGATTTGGCCGCCAAGCCAACTTCCAATTCTTCACTTCGGCCTATAGTCTCCAATCTATAGCCTGTTTCAGTCCAGCCAATCCTCGGCCTTCAGCCTTTCGGGCGTGTATTGCTCGGTCACGTAACTTATGTCCTTCGAGATCAGGGCCTCGACTTCCAGTTTGAAGCCGTTTTCCAACAGGCGCTCGATCTCTTTCTGCCATTGTTTTTTATGGGCAAACCAGGGGTAGTTGGCGATCTGCCTGGCCCGTTTGCGGTCGGTGTCGTTTAGCGCGATGGTCACGCTATCGGACAGGCCGCATTCCTTGAAATCCTTTGACCGAAGGCCGAGGAATTTCGCCTCTGGAATCGCCATCCGCTGCGATTCGTAGGCCAGATTGATCGAGCCTTGCTTGATTACGCTGTAGATGTAATATCCCCAGGGATCATTGTCCAAAAGACAATACACCGGCAGTTTCAGTTCGTTGTGCAGCCGGTTGAGCATCCGCCGCACCCCGCGAGTTGGCTGGCCTGCTCCGTGAGTGAGGATGCAATTGTGTTTCCTCCAGAATTTGTCCTCGTTAAACCGCTGCCAAACGGTGCCTTTTTCAACGTGCAGTATAAACTTCGCCATACATTTTTTGAATTGGATCACTTCGGGTTCGACGATAGAAGGGACGCCATACCCGCCGGAACCCATGCGGGAGCAGTCGATTTCGTCGCCACTGTCGTTAAGCACAATTTCCCCAACCATTTCTCCTCGCTTATCGGCGAATAAGTGTAATTCCTCCCGGAGGCTGTTCAATAATACTTCTACATCCTCAATGATGGGGTCGCAATCCGATTGATCCTCAAATGTAAGTTCTTTTGTGGGTTTGACGTCTCGTTTCAAACGATAATAAAGACCACGGATGCTCAATGTTTTTCCTTGTTCGATCAACTCTGTAACGCCGCTGGCCACGAGCATGGTCTGCATGTAGCTCTTCGCCTGGGACAGGTTGAAAAGCTGCCTGCGGTTGGTATTCCGGCCCATCTCGATAATCCGCTTGGTCTTACTATAGCGGACGTTCGAGAGCGAACGGGCGGGAACGTCCACGTACGGATCGCGGCGCTTGGCTGCAGCCGCGGCCGCCGTGTCGGCCAGTTCCTTGAGCCGTTTTAAAGTTTGTGAATCGCGGGTGTTGAGTTTGGTTTTCATTGATCGGTTTACAGTTTTCAGTTACTCATCCTCCGGCCTACAGCCTATAGCCTACAGCCTTCGTTTTTTCCTCAAGTTCAGGACGATTATTCCGGCCGCGACCAGCGCAAAGCCGGTCCCGGCGACTAGGGCCACTAACCACCAATAAATTTGATGCTGGGCCTTGAGGTCGGCAAAGGTTATATCCGCGCCGCGTTTGTGGTATTCGAGTCCGCCTCTTTCCAGCATCTGCCAGAAGCGCAAACTTTGTATTGGAGTAAGGGTTTCAGCGACTTGTAGCATCTGCTCCGGAGTGAAATTGGCATAAGGATCGACCGGCCGGGTCCAGAAAAGCCATCCACCAATGAAAACGGCGGCAAGGATAACCAGCCCCCCAAAAAAGGTTAAGCGATGTCCGGTGGTCCAAGCAGTTCTCCCTATTTTGGGCTCAGCGGTAGTTTCCAAGCTTTGCAGTGTCTTAAGCCCAGTTAAAGTAGGTACTTCTAACGATGTACCACACTCGCATTTTATTATTTCGCCGGCCTGACGTAACTGAACCGGTATTTTACGGCCGCAAGAACAGGGAAGTAAGTATATGGCATTCACTGTGGTTTCTCCTTGAAAATAGTTTACCGTCGCTTTCCTTTTCTGGCGAGTTGGTTCCTTGTTAATTCGTTAAATTGCCGTTTCATTGCCGTTGACACTTTGGGCAACAAGATTAAAATGTGGAGTTTCCCCCGGTGCGGCCATTCCTGCCCGGGGTTTGCCTTTTACCCACCTTCACGCCAATTACCCAACCACTCCGGGAACACGCCGTTGGAAGAAGCCACCCAAAAAGCCGACGTGCTCATCGAAGCACTCCAATGGATTCGCCAGTTCCGTGGCAAAATCACAGTCATCAAGCTGGGCGGCAGCGTCATGGAAGACCAACAGAAAATGACCCACCTGCTCTTGGACATCGTGTTCATGGAGACCGTGGGCATGCGCCCCGTTTTGGTCCACGGCGGCGGGGCTGCCATTAGCCGGGCAATGGCC
>JBEKIK010000484.1:0-3685 GCA_050011795.1 Thermoguttaceae bacterium
GACGAAAATCTGGACCATCGCATGATTCTCCGCCGCGACGATCCGGCAGTGCCGATGCTGCAAAAACTCGGCGAACCGCTATACCTGATGGATGAAAATCCCACGGCCGAGAACATTGCCAAACTGATCGCCGAATACGCCATAGCCCAAGGCATTCCCATCGCCGAAGTAAGACTATGGGAAACGCCGCATTGCTTTGCAACTTATTCCCCACAGAAACGGGAATGAAAAGGCTCCCTTAAGCAAAATATTTTAACAATTGGTGCATTCAGGCAACAGTTTGGTAATTCGCTGCATTACAGAAGCCGATTTGTTTACTAATGCCCCAACATCCTTGGCATACAGCTTCCCCACTTTATCAGGTGCATTCCTGACGAGTAAGATGTACGGGCCAACGAGATTGGGGCTATCTGAAACGATTGGATTGTGGGCGATAAGGTTGCGCGTATTGGATATGTCAGATAGATCTTTGCATAGAGATGTTATTTCATCAGGTTTCAGAGATGAACGTTCCTTAAGCAATTTACGGAGAAGAGTTATTCTTTTTGAAAATGAATAGGTGATCACTTCATTTGCAAGCAACTCATCTTTAGCAAGTGTACGAATAGCGTTATTAACTAGGAATTCTAATGCACCACAATGGTGAATCGCACAACCAATCTGTGCCATCAAATTATTATCCATATAAAAAACCATCTTGTTTTTAGATCGACCTATATAACAAAAACATACATAGATGGACTAACAAACACAAGCCCATGGTTTTGATTGTCAAACAACCCAACCCTCAAATCAATTAGGCCGATGGGTTCAAAGCTACTCGGGAAATCCGTTAATGCCTAATCAATAGTCACTTCAGCCGTGCGGCCGGCAGGCGTTTGAGTTGCTGACTGCGGGGATCGACTTCGATTCCCGCGGACTCCAGGGCGGTTACGCCAAGAATCGGTTCGGCGTTGTCATCCCCGAAAATGATCGTGGAGCCGACGATATCACCCATGAATTCCAATTCGCCGACGGTAATGTCTAATTTCACTTCCGATCCATCAGCAAGTTCATAGGTGCGTTTTGCTTTTGGCGAAAGGCCTATCTGTTTGAGATATTTTCCCGGAACCAGCGTATCCCATGCCCCGGTATCGACCAAGAAAAGGCCTTCCCATGTCTGATCCAGACTGGCGGGATTGCGCACAAGAACGGTCACGTGTGTCATGCCCATGTCATCAACCTCCTTTAAAGTCAGTCTAAACGACTGTATATGAACATTCAAGTATAAATAGAGAGGATTAATGGGAGGATATTGCGGCCAAAAGATCCTTTGCCGTTCTCTGGATGACATCAAAGTCTGTCGAGGCGGCAGTTCAACTGACACCCCAAGATTGATATCAAGAAAAAATAACAGTCCGAGCGATCGATTGGCATCGACGCCGGACTGTTTTCCCCCCCTGGGAACATCCTTGTTCGTTTAAGGCCGCATTCCAAGCGACTTCCGTGCGACAGAAGAATAGATCGGAAATTACTGCCGCTAACTTTGGCAAACTTTGCCGATTATCGGGAATGAATTGATCGGGGGGGCAGTCTTTTGGGTGGATCATTAGCAAGTATGCTGCTATTCCCCGACCGGCCCGGATTATCTATAAGACAGCCGCTCCCCGACCAACCGACCATGCCGACTAATGCTGCGCATCGGTGCCCGATGGTACCCGGTCGCGGCTGAACAAAGATTATTTTTTGATTTTATCCAATCACCCAAGCACTACTATTCTTTCTAACTTATCCAATCAAGCACCTATATCAATTTCGGCTTATAAAGTTTGTCGATTAGGACGATTTTGAGGAGACGCCAGAAGTTGTCTTTCACCTCTATTTCAAGGAATCTACCAGTGAATAAAATCAGTCATCTGCTGAAGATTGTTTTCGATTCGCCTCTGGTGTGGGGCATTTTGGGATCAGTGGGTTTTTATGGCCTGATTTTCCACGGCCCTTTGAATATACCCCTGGTCCAGCGCTACTTCACCAAGCACCCGGTGGAATACATGGAAACGGTCCTGTTCGCCATCGGCCTGGCCGCCTTGATCCTCAAGGCATTGGATATCGCCGGCCAGCGGTCCACTCTGGCCACATCGCCTTTGGGCCCCAGATCGCAGGCCGTGGACCCTGCTGAGACGTGCCATGCCCTTTTGCAACGGCTCGATCAAGTGCCTCGGAGTCGTCAAGAGGAGTTTTTTATCCGGCGATTACGCTCCGCATTGGAGCACGTTCGCAGCCACGGTTCGGCCGAGACGCTAAACGACGAGTTGAAGTATCTCGCCGATATCGACGCCTCCAGGCTGCACACCGGTTTCGGCCTGTTCCAAGTCCTTAACGGATTGGGCTTGAAGTTCGACACCACGGCGGTGGCCCTGTCGATGTCGATGGTATTGATGTTCGTCCATTTTTTCGTGGACCGGTCGGCCAATGGGCTGTTGGAGCAGGTGGATCGGCGCGTGGAACAGGAATTATCCGGGCGGTGGCAGCATGTTTCCTCCGGCTCCGACGGCCAATTGGCCGCGGTTCGCCGGATGGCCGAAACCATGATCCAAACGTCCGAGCGACTTGTCCAGCGCCAGGCCGAGTTGTGGCAGTCATCGATGGAAAACGCGGCGGCTCGCTGGGCGAATATGGCCAAAGTCGGAGGCGAACAACTCCAGGCATGGTTGGCCGGGGCATTGAGCGATAGCCTGAAAATCCATGCCCAGCATTTATCCGCCGCCGAACAGGCCTCGATTCAAGCCAACCGCCAGCATTGGGAGAAGATTATCCAAACCCAAGCCCATGGCGCGCAAAATTTGGCGGCATTGCAAGCCTCGGTTACACGCCAGGTCGAAGTGATCCAACAGGCCGTGGCCGCGGTGGGCGAAGTGGCCCGGCTGGAAGACGCGCTGAACCGTAACTTAAGCGCTCTGGCCGGGGCCAAGCATTTCGAGCAGACCGTGATGAGCCTGGCGGCGGCGATTAACTTGCTGGGGGCCCGGCTGGCCGAGATGCCGGCGCCGGCGGCGATAAAGCTCGATGGGAACCGACGGGCAGTTCAGGCGGCATGAAATTCAACTTGCACCTTCAACACCGGCGCCAACGCGAGGGCGCACCAAGCATCTCGCTGTTTCCCTTTCTGGCAGTATTGATCTGCACGATGGGTGCGCTGGTTCCCTTGTTGTTTGCCATCACCCGGCAAGCCCGGATGCAGGCCGCCCGGACCGCCGTCGCCAAAATCGCCGAAAAAAAAGCCGCGATCCGAACGGAGCACGAGACAATGCAATGGCGGATCGAGCAATTGAAAACCTCGCGCAAAAAGACCGATGGGCAAGTGGCCGACTCGCGCCTGGAACTGGGACATCTGGAAGACCACGCCCGGGATTTGCGCGAGAAGATTTCGGTCCTGGAAAAAACCGTGGCCGAATTGGACAAACTGGACGGCGACGACAACCGGCAACGCTCGGACCAGGTCGAGGAGTTGCAAAAACTCCGCGCCCAAATCGAGGCGGCCAAGAAGCAGGTGACCGATGCGCAGATGGAAGCGGCCTCGCGAAAGAAATCTTACGCCATCGTTCCTTACGAGGGTCCAAACCAGACATATCGGAGGCCGATCTACCTGGAATGCCGCGCCGATGCCGTGGTCCTGCAACCGGAAGGTATTGAATTCCTGGAATCA
>JBEKIK010000485.1:0-3380 GCA_050011795.1 Thermoguttaceae bacterium
TGAAGATTCTGGAAAAGGAAACGCGGGCGAATAAGGGAGGCACGCCGTTTGCCGCCTTGATGATCGCGGTTCTTTTTGCATCGAAGTTGCCCGACACCCAGCATGACCTGGGCAAGTTCTTGGATGCTTATGCGTCGGCATCGCAAGAGGGAATCGCCGCAATCATCATGGCGGCCGACGAACTGGGAAAGCAGGGAGATGAACAATCGCTTGCCTCGCTTCGGAAGATGAGCAAGCTGAAATGCTTTTCCAGCGTATTTGCCCTACGCCGGGCAGTGGTCCAGGCGATAATTCTCATTCGCTTGCCCGAAGCCGTAGAGGCCCTGACTTCCCTGTTGCCCGACGTGGACGGAGAAGTCCGCGGCGACATCCTGCGACATCTGGCCGCGGTCTCCGGCCAGTGGTACGGCGCCGACGGCAAGGCCTGGCAGAACTGGTGGGAAAAGAATAAGGACGGATTCAAATTTCCGGCAAGTGATTTTAACATCCCCTCGGCCGTTGCCGCATCGGAGGGCACGCCGTCCTATTATGGACTAGGCATTCAGGCGCGGCAGATGGTGTTCGTGGTGGACATTTCGGGGAGCATGGAAGGGCCGCGCCTTTTGGCCGCCAAGCGCGAACTAATGAAGGCCATTGACGGCCTGCCCGACAATGCCGCCTTTAACATCGTGGTCTTTAGCGATCAGGCCACGGTCTGGCGGCGGAGTCTCATGCCCGCCACGCCCGCCGTGAAAAAGGCCGCGATGAATTTCGTCTACGTTCTCCGCGCCGGGGGTCATACGGCCGCGTACGATGCGCTGGATGCGGCATTTCGTTTCGACGCCGAGGCGATTTACTTCCTATCGGATGGCGCGCCGAACGCGGGTAAGATTCCCGTCCCTGCGGCGATTCTGACCGCAGTCACACAAAGCAACCGTGCCCGGCGGATTTCCATATACACCATCGGCATTGCGCCCGGTGAGCCCGGCGGGCCGTTGGACCTGTTCATGAAGGCACTTGCCGAGCAGAACTTCGGGGTTTATCGCCGGGTCGACCAGTGAGGATTTTAGTAATGATTTATCAATAACCCGCCGTGTATTCAGGGCGGGCTAAGAGCCTATCACAAAACAATAATGTCATTCTGAGCGAAGCGAAGAATCTTGAAGGGATATATAGATAAAATGGACAATATATTGTCAAATGCGGAGATCCTTCGCTACGCTCAGGATGACTTTTAGGATAGGTTCTAAATATATATTATTGGGGCGGCAGTTAAAAAATTATTGATTCGCAAAAATCTCCATGAATTTGTTTTTGGAAGGGGATATGATGGAACAAGCGTTACAACGTAAGAACATTAGTTTTCACAAAAACATGAAATCCTTATTTAAATGGATTTTACGATGTGTTTTTGGGTTTTTAATCCTTGCCCGGAGCATAATTTGTTTTGCGGGCGATATTTCGTCCGCGGACTTGGAAAAAGGCTTTGGCGATCCGCCCACGGAATCGCGGATTTACGCCTACTGGTGGTGGTTGAACGGCAACGTCACTGCACAGTCGATTACCCGCGATCTTGAGGAAATGAAAAAAATGGGCTGGGGCGGGGCGGCGATTTTCGACGCCAACGGGGCCAATCAGCGAGAAAATCGCTCTGTTCCCGCCGGCCCCCTTTTCGGCAGCGAGCGCTGGCGCGGCCTTTTTGTGCATACCCTGCGCGAAGCCGATCGGCTGGGGCTGGAATTAAGTTTGAATATACAAAGCGGCTGGAACGTCGGCGGCCCAAACGTTCAGCCGGATACGGCGGCCAAAATTGTCGTCTACTCGGAGACGCAGGTGGCCGGGGGAAAGAAAATCGATCAAACGCTTCCCGTCCCTAAACACGACAAGCGATATTATCGCGACATCGCGGTCGTGGGGTATAAAATCAAAGCCGATGCCTTGCTGCTGCCGCAAACCGGGAAAAAAATCGAGCGAAAACCGATCCGCGATCTTGCGCTTAAAATCGCTTCCAAGGAATTGGCCTGGTCTTGTCCGGACGGCACTTCGTTGTTAATGGATGAGCCGCCGGTATCCGGGGAAGAAGACGCGCACATCGGCAATGTGGTCGATTTGACTAAATATCTGGATCAAGATGGGCGATTTGTGTGGGACGCGCCTGAAGGCAAATGGGAGATTCTGCGTTTCGGCTATACCATAACCGGCGCCAAAGTATCCACTTCCAGCGGCGATTGGCAGGGATTGGCGATCGACTATCTCGATCCCGAGGCCTTTCGCACATACTGGAAGCAGGTCGTGTATCCGTTGTTGGCCGACGCCGCGCCCTGGACCGGGCGAGGGACGAAAGACTTTCCCCAGGAATTCCGCCGGCGCCGGGGCTACGATATACTGCCCTTTATGCCGGTTTTGGCCGGGCGGATCGTGGAAAATCGCGCGGTCAGCAACCGCTTTCTCAACGATTTCCGCAAAACCGTGGGCGATTGCATCGCGGAGAACCATTACGGCGTGTTCGCCGAGTTGGCCCATCGGCACAAGCTGGAAATACATCCGGAATCGGGCGGGCCGCACGGCGCTCCCATCGACGCCTTGAAATGCCTGGGGCAAAACGATATTCCCATGATGGAGTTCTGGGCACGATCTCCGCAGCATCGCGTCAAAGATGAAGATCGCTTTTTTGTCAAACAAGGCGCTTCGGCCGCGCATATCTACGGCAAGAAATTCGTCAACGCCGAGGGATTCACCAACATCGGGCTGCACTGGGAAGAATCGCTGGGCAACAATCTGAAGCCGGCCTTCGACCGCGCCGCTTGCGAAGGATTGAATCGCCTTTACTGGCACGCCTTTACCTGTTCGCCGGACGAGACTGGCCTGCCCGGTCAAGAATACTTTGCCGGTACGCACTGCAATCCCAAAGTCACCTGGTGGAAGTTTTCCGGCGACTTCGTCAAGTATTTGGACCGCTGCCAATATCTGCTTCAGCAAGGTTTGTTCGTGGCCGATGCCTGCTATTACCAAGGCGACAACGTGCCGAATTTCGTGCGCTTGAAAAGCTCCGATCCCGCCGGGGTCCTGCCCGGGTACGATTACGACGTTATAAACGAGGAAGTCTTATTGAACAGGATGCAAGTTCGCGGCGGCCGGCTCGTGCTGCCCGACGGCATGAGTTATCGGGTCATGGTTTTGCCGGGCCATCAAATAATTTCCTTGGAGGCCCTGCGGAAATTGTCTCAACTAGTGCAAGATGGGGCCGTGATAATCGGCCCGAAGCCGGTTTTAGACGCCGGTTTAAAGGATTATCCTTCGTGCGACGCGGAACTGGCCGAATTGGCCGATAAATTATGGGGCCCCTGCGACGGCCGGACCGTTACGCAAAATAATTTTGGCAAGGGCCGGGTTTTTTGGGG
>JBEKIK010000486.1:0-2275 GCA_050011795.1 Thermoguttaceae bacterium
TTCGACAACGATCCGTACATTATTGCGTTGTATTTCGTGCATGAGGGGCAAACCGCCTTGTATGGGCCGGGCTTCTTCCAACGCCCGCATGACTTCGTCTTCCGACGGCGTATCCAAGGCGGTCGTGGGAGTGTTTGGAGTGATGGGACCCAAAATTGGCATTCGTGAATACCGCTGCCAGTTATGTTCCCTGTCTTCAAATGTCTTTTGCAAATAGGGTGAGACCGGGATGGGGTATCCCATCATTCCCACAGTCGGACCGAGTTCTACCTGGCAGCCGGTGCTGGACAACAGCAACACGATCCCTAAAACGTAAACAAGAGCAAAAGCGGTTTTTGTATACATCAGTAGTTCCTCGACCAACTGAATTGTGGTTACATTACTTATCGTGTTAAGCTGTACTAAACTTGTGGGTTTTTCCGATTGTAGGGATTATTTTGCCGAGATCAAATAAAAACCCCTGCTCAAATCACTTTGAGCAGGGGGATTTTTAAGTCTTTGATTTGTAAGGAGTTATCGCCAGCAACTGGCCGGCTCATCCTTGAAGTCCAGGAACCACCAGCCGTCTTTCCATTCCAAGGTAACTTTTCGCCATCCCAATGGGACTTGTGGATATGGGTAAAATGGGCCAATGTACGGCCAAGCAGTAGGGGAATATTGCCGGGGATAGGTTACCGCCGCGTAGTTTGGATAAGCCGCGTAACTTGGCCAAGCATAGTTCGGCATACACGGCTGATCATATCGAACCGGAGCGACTCCGCCTTGGGCACCCGCTGAATACATGGGACAAGGAGCGCCCGGTACTCCGGAATTCTGCATGGGTATGGCCTGAGTCATGGCAGCCGGAATCGGCATTTGACCGCTAATCGGACGGGGAGCATTGTTTTCTAAATGCTGGTGCGGAAGCGTGCCGGGCTCCATGGCCACGACCTGCTGCACTGGCGAAAGCGCGTCAGAACCTGCAACCCGCTGGGCTAAATGCATAGAACTATTCCTTGCAGCAACGGTTGTAGTTTCCGATTCGCCGATGGTCATTTGATTAATAACACGGGAAACGCTGGGAGTTTTGAATACCAACCTCAAAACCGTGTTCATCTGCTCCTGACTGGAGACCCGGCCTTTCACAATGACCGTACCGTCCTCGTATCTCACGCCGATGCGGTAATCGCTCAACTTGCCGCTGTGCTTTAAATTTTGGACGATTTGCTCGGCTACTTCTTGATTCTCAGCCATTGCGAACATGGGTACGAGTATGGTCGTCGCGGCGACCACAATAACTGATAACTTTCGTCGCATGCTTTCCCTCCTCTTTGAATCAACCCCGTGGCAAAAAACCTCCGGGGAATTGTTTATTGACTTTGTTTATTCAGCATTGAAACCGGTCGCTTGAGTAGGGGAACCACAAACCATTCCTTAAAGGAGTGGACGGGATTGGTGTTACCCCACTGCAACGCCCATTTCCGTCAATTGCTGCCTGATATAGGTTTCGGTTGCGGATTGTACCGAAAGGGAGCTTTTTTTCGATTTTGCTGATCTTCCGGATAATAGCGAAAGGCCGTTTATAACGACAATTTGCGCAACCCATTACTGGATAATTAGTTAGTTAAAATTCACGCCATAATTGTGAAACTTTTCCGGTCGGGTAAAACCAGTAAAATACACAAACCCGCCCGTCTACTGCCCACCGCACACTACCCGCCGCCCACTCCCTACTGACCACTATTTTAATAATTTCTTAACTTCGGCTTCGATTTCGGCGGCTTGAATGTTTCGATTTACCACCTTGCCTTGCTGATCGACCAGGATCATGGTGGGCACGGTGAGAATGCCCAATTGGTTGGCCGGCGGGCTGTCTAATCCGCCTTCGTCGAAAACTTGCGTCCAAGGCAATTTGGCCGAAGCAAGATAGGCATCTAATTCCTTACGGCTGTTGTCTACGCTGACGCCGATCACCGTGAATGAACGGCCGTATTTAGCTACTAAATCTTTTAGTATGACTATGTCGTTTTTGGCCTGGTCGCTATGAGTGGTCCAAAACTGGACAAGCACGACTTTGCTGCGGAAGTTTGCCAAGTTTACCGGGTTGCCGGAAAGCCCCTGACCGGTGAAGGAAAGGATTTTGCCTTCGCAATCCAGTCGGTTTTGGGCGCCCAGGGCCTTTTTACCTGCCGGGGAATCGGGAAATTCTTTTGCCGCCCGGGCGTACCACCGCTTTGCCTCGTCGTCCTGGCCGGCGAATTCCTGGGCAATAGCCAATTGGAGCATTACTTCGGCC
>JBEKIK010000486.1:2292-3986 GCA_050011795.1 Thermoguttaceae bacterium
TAGTCGGTCAGGAATTGTTCCAGATTTTTTTGCCATTCCGTTTGAATCTCCGCCTGAACCTTGGCGGAATTCGCCTTGGGATCCTGCATTTTCCGCCAATAATCGGCCATCAGCAGGCGGAATTCGACGTAAGCCGCCAGGTCTTTGTCGGCCTCGTTCTTTTTGAGTTTTTCAAACAGTGCTTTAAGGCGGTCGACGGCTTCGGGATAAGCGCCTATTTGTCCTGCCGCGCCGATCATGTCGGCCAACTGTCGCAGCCACATGGCTCGTTCTTCAGCGTTGGGAGTGCCGGCTGCGATTTGTTCCAGGAGTTCGGCCCGTTGAGAAATGTACTGCGCCTGTTGATCGGGCGTGGTTGCCGCAGAGGCGGCCTGTTCGAGTTTTTCCAGATCGGCCATCAGTTTTTGGCTATTTTCGCCGGGAGCGTTGGCCGCCAAATCGCTGCGATGGACCAGCGACGCCTGGAAAAAGAAGCCCGCCGGCGCGGAATCGGCATGGCCTTCGGCAATCTCCTGGGGCAAGTCGATTGCCCGCCAGCCGTCGCCTACCTGCACCAGGGTACCGATATGCAATTGGCTGTTTTTTCCCGCCGTCTCGACAATTGCCACGACATTTTCATAAACTCGGATGTCTTTGGTCGATTCGTCGGTGCCGGCTGGAACAACACCCGGCTTGCCGGCGGTGAATTGCACCCACGTGGTTTGAGGAGTAACGGTTTTTTGCCGCGGGGCCAATTGTTTGAACGCGGCGCTCAGTTTGCCGACTTTTTCGGCCAATTCGGCGCAGCGGGATTTGCCTAAGCCCAAGTTTTTCAACTCATCGGACGAGAGCTGCACGCGGGTGAATCGATCAGGGTCGCGGGCGGCCAAGGCGGCAACCACTTCGGCAGTTACTTCTTCGGCCGAGATCGCTTTCCAGGATTCGATCGTTCCATCTTCTTTGGGGTCCAAACCCCAGCGCGTGCCGCCGGTGTTGAACCAGCGGTGCTGGTCGGCCTTGCCGTTAAAGTTCGAGTCGATATCGCGATACACCTCGACGCCGTCTTTGTAGTAGCTCCATTGATCGACGACGTTATCGCCGTTGGTGTCCACGAATTTGCGGAGTATTGTGCCATCAGGCCCTTCCACGATCCAGCCGACCTGGCCGTTGATTTTTTTGGGGAGAATTTTGCATTTGGGTATATCTTGGGGGCCGGGACGATCGTAATCGACTCCCGGCTGGACTGGCGTCAGATTCAAGGCCTGTTCCACGGTCGGCGTGGCCGCGGAAGCCATTGCCGCGTTGAAAACAGTGGCAGACAGAATGGAAAGCCAAAGCACTTTATTGGTGCAAATTATCAGTTTCATGATTAGATTCCTTTTGATTGCTTAGACTAGACGACTACACATCTGAATCTTTTTCGGTCCAGGGTGGTTCGGAGCATGATTAGTTTGCGAAAAATTTTCCGATTATATCGATTGTAATGGTACACTGAGAGCCACCTTCAGTTCACTGTGATGGCACTCAATACTCTTTCTTTAGTACCGGTGGTAAACACTGAAGTAACCTGAAGCGGAGTAGGGATCGCACCTAGTCTTTATAAGGATGGAAACACGCGAGTACTTGGCAGAACAGGGATAAAATAACACGATAAATATCAATCTGCATAAATGGCGCAAATTCCACTGTTCAGGCATAATTTTAACGATATTACC
>JBEKIK010000487.1:0-2943 GCA_050011795.1 Thermoguttaceae bacterium
CCACTATAAAATGCCTTATCGCAGTTGGTATTCTTTCTTGTTTCACGCCCTGCCGGGTATAGTCAAAACTTCCTGGAAAACCTGGCGAAACCGATTGTAGTAGGCACACGCCGTGTGCCGTCTGGTATTGCTGTAGACTTTGTAGGGTGGGTGCTTGCACCCACGCAGCGTTTTTCAGATATCGCGTGCGTGCAAGCACGCACCCTACCTCGGAAGCCATATTTCGCAATAAAAAACTCTCTAGTGCAGCGTCACAGCATGATTTTGGGATTGCTAATATGGAAACGCCTGCAATTATGCGACGCATTTTGAAACAATAATCCCAATTTTATGGGTTGACAATGCACTAGTCTCAATATTTTGGCCTACTAGCCTTGCGGTCGGCCGGGGGCTTATAATGCTTATAATAAGCGACACGGCGGTTATTGGATTTCCCTTGACGGATATACTAATCTCATTGATTGAAGTCTGAATCGGGTGCGAGGATTCTGCCATGCCTATTCCCATGGAATTATCGCGGATCATCATCAGCGAGGTCAACGACCAGCAGGTGATTTACTTGAAAGAAGTCGAAGGGGAGCGGACTTTCCCCATTTTAATCGGGATTTTCGAGGCCACGAGCATCGACCGGCGCGTGAAAGGCTATTCCGCGCCTCGCCCGCTGACGCACGACCTGATCGTGAGCATCGTCGATCATCTTGGCGGCGAATTTCAAGACGTGGTGATAAACGAGCTAAAAGACCACACCTATTACGCCCGGCTGCGCGTGCGTCACGACGGCGAACTGATCGAGATCGACGCCCGGCCGTCCGACGCCATAGCCGTGGCCGTCACCTGCAATCCGCCTTTGCCGATTTACGTCAGCGAAGATGTGCTGAACGACGTGCTGGGCGAACAAATGTGAGGCGGGAGGCTGTAGACTGTACGGCCTGAGGGAAAAGTGGATGTTCTCCATTCACATCTGTTTTTCCAATCTGCCGTAACTAGCGGAAATCGCTATTGTCTCAGTTAGCTGATATTTTTATACTATGACACCCGCTACAATAGGCGCGCATAGGGTATGCGTGCGCAAATTCAATAATGTCAACGGTTTAAGGAGGAACCGCCATGACTCTTAACGACACAGGGAAGGCTGTTTCCCGGGGCTGGTCTTGGAAAAAATGGTTAGGACTTATTACCACGGCGGCGTTTGTCGTCGCTATTTGCGTGATGATTCGTTACATAGGCGGAGGGCCGGAAAAGGCCGCTGCCACGCCGCCGCAAAAAAACCAATCGACACCCTCGGCGGACAATCCGGCATCTAATGCCCGGCAGGGATCGCCTGCTTTGGCCGGCACGGCGTCGCCGCTATCCAACAGAGGTAGTCTGAAGGAGATGCCGCCGGATATCGTGGCCGACGTCAACGGCCGTAAGATCACCCGGGAAGAGCTTGCTCAAGAGTGCCTGGTGCATTACGGCAAGGAAATCCTGGAGCAAATGATCAACAAACAATTGATCCTCGGGGAGTGTAAGCGGCAGAATATCGCGGTGACCCGGCAAGAAATCGACGCCGAGATAGAGCGCATGGCGATTAGATTCGGCATACCGCTCGATCAATGGTACAAACTGCTAAAGCAGGAGCGGGGCATAACCCCGGACCAGTACGCCGACGACATAATCTGGCCCATGCTGGCTTTGCGGCGCCTGGCGGGCGACAAATTGAAGATCAGCAAGGAAGAGTTGGCGCGGGAATATGAAACTCAGTACGGCCAGGCGGTTAAAGCACGGCTAATCGCCTGCCAAGACGAAAACAAGGCCAAAAAACTCCGCGAAATGGCCATTGCCAAACCCGAGGAATTCGGAAACCTGGCCAAAGACTATTCCGAGGACATGGCCAGCGCGGCGGCCAAGGGATTGATTCAGCCCATCCACATGCACGGCAATTATGATGGTATCGAGAAGGCCGCCTTCAACATGGCCGACGGCGAGATATCGCAGGTCATTCCGGCCGGCGGGCAATACGTAATCCTCAAGCGCGAAAGCCTGATTCCGGCCCGGGATAGCAAACTGGACGAAGTCGCCGGGAAACTGGAAGAGATCATCCGCGATCGGAAGATGCGCAAGGTGGCAAACGACGTATTCCAGCAGTTAAAGGAGAACGCCAAGCTGGAGTTGGTATGGGGCGATCCGGTCAAGCAGCGGCAAATGCCGGGCGTGGCCGCCTTGATCAATGGCGAGCCGATAACCATCCGCGTTTTGGCCCTGGAGTGCATCGATCTTTCCGACAAGGATATGGACGAGGAGATCGCCCGGGCAGCGGCACTGGCGGTGAAACCAAAACCCGACGGTTCGCCGGACGTCGATGCCTGGCTGGAGCAGGTTGCCAAGGAGCAGGGCGTTTCGCTGGAACTATATCGTCGCGACGCCGTATGGCCCTCGGCTGCGTTGCGAAAATTGGCGGGCGAAAAAGTGGATGTTACCGACGAAGATCTGCAAAAAGGATTTGAAGCTAATTACGGCGCGAAAGTCCGTTGCCTGGCGATCGTGCTAAACAATCAACGCCGGGCGCAGGAGGTCTTCGAAAAAGCCAGGAAACACAACACCTCGGAATACTTCGGCGATCTAGCCGCGCAATACTCGATCGAGCCGGGCAGCAACGCCTTGCGCGGCGAGGTCCCGCCCATTAGAAAATGGGGCGGCCAACCGGTCTTGGAAAAAGAAGCCTTTGCCCTCAAACCCGGTGAGCTATCGGGCGTGATTCAAGTGGACGACAAATTCATCCTCCTGCGGTGCGAAGGATTCACGCAGCAGCCCATGGATGTGAAATTCGCCGACGTCCGCGACGAGATCTACAAGGATTTGTACGAAAAGAAACTGCATATGAAAATGGCCGAGTGCTTCGAAAACTTGCAGGACTCGGCCACGATTCATAACTATCTGGCCGGCACCAGCCATACGCCAAAA
>JBEKIK010000488.1:0-2773 GCA_050011795.1 Thermoguttaceae bacterium
GGTCCCGATCGATGACCACGCGGGCGTCCAGGGCGATCACGTCCTCGGGCGTGACCAATAATGGATTGATGTCGAGTTCCTTGATTTCGGGATAATCGGCCACCAGGTAGGAAAACCGCATGATGATTTCGATCAGCCGGTCGATGTTTGCGCCCGGCTTGCCGCGGTAGCCTTGCAACAGGGGCCAGGATTTCAGGGATTCGAGCATCCGCCGGGCCAAGGCTTCGTTCAAAGGCGGCAGGCCCAGGGCGCGGTCGCGGAACACCTCGGCGGCGATGCCGCCCATGCCGACCATGATCACCGCGCCGAAGATGGGATCCTTTTTGGTCCCCATTATCAACTCGAAGCTGTTCGGATAGATGATCATTTTTTGCACGGTAACGCCGATGATTTCGGCATCGGGCCGTTTTTCCTTGGCCCGTGTGATGATCTTGTTGAATGCTTCGCGGACCTGATTGTCGTTGCCCAGGTTCAGCACCACTCCGCCGATGTCGGTTTTGTGTGTGATCTGCGGAGAATGAATTTTTAAAACGACCGGGTAACCGATGCGATGGGCGACTTCCACGGCCTCGTCCGCGGTGCGGGCGGCCTGGGGCTTGGTGACCGGGATTTCGTAGGCTTCCAGAAAGGCCTTGGAGAGGTTTTCCGAAAGTATCTCGCCGCCTTCGGTGAGGATCGTGTCGAAAACGCCCCGCAAGCGCTGGCGATCGAGGGTGAACTCCAGCGGGATGTCACGCGGCGTTTCGTGCAGGATTTGCAGATTCCGCGCGTAAGAAACCAAGTGCATGAACGCCCGAACGGCCTTCTCGGGCGTATCGTAGGTGGGAATGCCCGCCGCATTGAGCTTTTGGATGCCTTCGGCGACCACGCGGCCTCCCATCCAAGAAGCCAGAACAGGCTTGTGTGCGTGCGCAGCGGCTTTGTTGACTGCTTCGGCCGTGGCCGTGGGATCGGTCATGGCCTGAGGCGTGAGAATCACCAATACGGCGTCGACGTTCTTGTCTTTTAGCACAACTTCCACGGTTTTGGCAAAACGATCGGGCGGGGCATCGCCCAACACGTCGATGGGATTATTGTGCGACCAGCATTGGGGCAATATCTCGTTTAATGTTTCAATCGTTTCTTGGGAAATCGCTGCCAGCTTGCCCTCGTGCTCGATGAGTTGATCGGTGGTCATCACGCCCGGCCCGCCGGCGTTGGTGACGATCGCCAGTCGATCGCCCTTGGGCTGCTGCTGGCGGGCTAGAAGTTCGGCGCAGTCGAACATGTCTTCGATTTGGAAAATGCGTTCGATTCCGGCCCGTTGGAAAGCGGCTTCGTACACGGCATCGATGCCGGCCATCGCGCCGGTATGCGAGGCGGCCGCCTGGGCCGATTCGGCAAACCGCCCGGCCTTGTAGGCCACGATGGGCTTGGTTCTGGCGAAGGCCCGGGCCGCCGACATGAATTCCCGCGATTCGCTGATGGATTCAATATAAAGAATGATCGAGCGGGTTTCGGTGGCCGAGCCGAAATAGTCGATCAAATCGCCCATGCTAACGTCGAGCATGTTGCCCACCGAGACGAAATAGGAGAAGCCGATGCCTTCGTCCAAGGCCCAATCCAAAACCGAGGTGCAAAGCGCTCCGGACTGGGAAATAAAGCCGATATGTCCCTTGGCCGGCGAGGCGGTGGCAAAGCTGGCGTTGAAATTGATGCCGGGCACGATGATGCCCAGACAATTCGGGCCCAGGATCCTCATGCCGTCGAACTTGTTCTGCTCGCGCAAGACAAGGTCCTCGAGCTTTTTGCCCTCGGTTCCTATTTCCCTGAATCCGGCGGAGATAATCACTAAACCATGAGTTCCGGCCTCGCCGCATTGACGCACGATCATGGGCACCGTGGATGCAGGCGTGCAAATCACAGCCAAATCCGGGGCATGCGGCAAACTGGGGATGTCTTTGTAGGCCTGAATGCCTTGAACCGATTCCCGCTTGGGGTTCACCGGATAGACAACGCCTCGAAATCCTGAACCGACGAGATTCCGTAATACGGTATAGCCGACGCTGGTCGGAGTGTCGCTGGCTCCGATAACAGCCACACGATGCGGATCGAAAATTTTATCTAAGTTGCGGATACTCAATGTCTAATCCTCGTTTGCCACCCCGTAGGAAATAATACTACGAATGAACGGTCGGCAAGGTAGAATTCTGCATTTTACCAATTCGACGCAGGTTACAGAAGCGTTAAGGATTACGTTTTTGGCCAATTATGGCAGCCCCATGACGCGGCGGACGATCCAATCGCGGATTACATCTGGAACAAGCTTGAAACCGTGGAAAAGGAAGCGATTTCCATAATGCAGGAAATATCGAGTCTTGGGTTTAGACGCGGTCAATGCATGGATCACCGCCCGGACCACCATATCGACCGGTTCGGCCTTGTTTGCGATTTTAACAATCATTTTCCGCACTATCGTTAAATCCGGCTCATAAAGTGCCATGGACTCGCTGGGAAGGGCGTTGGCAAGCTGATCGGCAGCGGCAAAGGATTTCTCCCAAATCGGCGTTGCAATCGGTCCAGGCTCGATAATGGAAACCTTGATGCCCCAAGTACGTAATTCTATGCGCAGGGCATCGGCGATCGCTTCCATGGCGAATTTAGAGGCGGAGTATGGCCCCATATATGGTGGAGAGAGGGCGCCGTTTACCGAACCTATGTTCACAATTCTTCCCTTGGTTATTCGTAATAAAGGCAAAACGGCCTGCGTCACCGCCACATACCCGATGACGTT
>JBEKIK010000489.1:0-4173 GCA_050011795.1 Thermoguttaceae bacterium
GCAGGAGTTGTCCGGCTAGCCGACGGCGAGTCTCCAACTCGGCTGCGCTTCCGTGCTTTCTCATACAATACTATACGCATAGCCACGTCTTATGGTTCATTAGCTAGGAAAAGATCAATAATGTTACAATATCAAAGTTACTTGGATTTAGACAGTCAATCTATTTGGTATAGAGTTTCATCATGACTAATCAAAAAATTAACACGCAAGACCTGTATGACAAATTCAAGCGTGATATTTTAGGTTGGCTTCGACAAGAAGCAAGCCGGAATAGACATAATGAATTTCAAATTTCAGAGATACATCGCTTCCTTGAACTCCCGAATATTCCGGAGCCGGACAAATCTCGGCTACAGATAATTGGATTCCAAATATTGCACGAACTATATTTTGAACGAATCATTATCCCCGGCACAGCGAATGTACATGACATATCAAATACGATGAAGTGGCCTTTTTTCATATTAACAGATTACGGTCGGCAAGTTCTTCAGATATCTGAATATTCCCCATATGACCCGGATGGATATTTGCGACGCCTGAAGTCGGAGATTGCTAATATCGATGAAACCATCATCCGGTATGTTGAAGAGTCTATAAAATGTCTTCGGATGAACTGCCTTCTTGCTGCGGCGGTGACCATAGGATGTGCATCTGAACAAGCATTGCTTCTCTTGATCGACCAATTTAGGCAAGCAATTATCGATCCCGTCAAGAAAAACAAATTTGAAAACGACACAAAAGATTGGATTATTGCGAGAAAATACAAGGCGTTTCGCAGATATTTAGATAGCGCGGCCGGCAATCTACCAGATACGCTTCGTACTCCTTTGGATCAGCAATTTCATGGAACCTTTGATCTGATACGACAAATACGGAATGAAGCGGGGCACCCCACAGGTGGTACAGTTACATTGGATCTGATCCGACCAAGTCTTATTAATTTCCCGGGTTATTGTAAATATGTGTATTCACTAATGGACCACTTTGCTCATAACGGTGTGAATTTGTAATCATTAAAATGTAAAATACATCACTGAATAATATCAAAAACGAAACCGGTGCGTTTCACGCACCCTACGTTTTCAAGAGCCGTTCAAAGTCTTCTTCCGTAATCACATTCACCCCCAATTGCTTCGCTTTCTCCAATTTGCTCCCCGCGTTTTCGCCAGCAACGACGTAATCTGTTTTTTTCGATACGCTCGATGCCGCGTGGCCGCCATGATGGGTGATTAGCTCTTCGATCTGGTCGCGGGTGTATTTTTTGAGGGTGCCGGTTACAACCAGGGTTTTGCCTTCCAATGCGCGGCGTTGGCCGCGGGCGGGGGCGGTGGATTTTAGGTTTACACCTAGCGATTTCAGGTCGGCGATAGTTTCCTTGCCGAATTTGCTGTGCAGGAAGGAATAAATGCTGGCGGCAATGATGGGACCGATTTCGTTCACTTCGCTGAGTTCTTCTTCCTTGGCCGCCATCAGGGCGTCCATGGTGCCAAAATGCTCGGCCAGCACCGAGGCCACCCGGGCGCCGACGTGGCGGATGGAAAGTGCGTTTAGCAGCCGGGCCAGGCCGCGATTTTTGCTGGCCTCTATGCCGTCGAGCAGATTATCGAGCGACTTGCGGCCCATGCGCTCGAGATTCAAAAGTTTGTCTTGCCGCTGTTCCAGCCGATACAGATCGCCGCAGTTTTTCACAAGGCCGTCATTTACTAATTGATCGACCAGCTTGTCGCCAAGCCCTTCTATATCCATCGCATTGCGCCCGGCAAAGTAGCGGATGCGTTCTTTCACCTGGGCCGGGCAAAGCGGGTTCGGGCAGCGGATATAAACTCCGCCTTTGTCTTTGAGCAGTTTTGTGTCACACTCGGGACATTTGGTGGGAAAAACGAACTTTCGCAGCGGGCCTTTGCGCAGGTGTTTTTCCACGCGCACGATGTGCGGGATGATTTTGCCGGCTTTTTCGACCACTACCACGTCGCCCACGCGCACGTCCTTGCGCTCGATCTCGTCGGCATTGTGCAGGCTGGCGTGGCTCACCGTGGTGCCGGCCAGTTCCACGGGCTCGAGGTCGGCCACGGGCGTGATCGTGCCGGTCTTGCCCACCTGTACGCGGATTTCGTTGAGTTTTGTCGTGGCCTCGTACTTCTCAAATTTATAGGCGATCACCCAGCGCGGGCATTTTGACGTCGCGCCTAATCGCTCGCGCTGATCAAAGCTCGACCTCGGGCGTGGGGGCAATGCCGTAACCGCTGATTTCCTGCAAAAATTCCATGTGCGTGTGGGCTTTTAGTCCATCTGTCAGACCGACGCTATGGGCAAAAAACCGCAAGCGCCGCCGGGCGCAAATCTGCGGATCGAGCAAGCGCACGCTGCCGGCGGTTACGTTGCGGGTGTTGGCGAAGGGCGGTTCGCCGTTTTTCTCCTGATCTTCGTTTAGCGCGACCAGGTCGGAGTTGGTCATGTAGATTTCGCCGCGGACCTCGAGCATCGGAGGCACTTTTTTGCCGGACAGTCGGAGCGGTATGCCCTTGACCGTGCGGACATTGTGGGTGATGTCGTCGCCCACCCGCCCGTTGCCCCGGGTAATTCCCCGGGTCAAAAGTCCGTTTTCGTAAATCAGCGCGATGGCCACGCCGTCGATTTTCAGTTCCACTACCCATTCGATCTTTTCGCCCGGCAGGAGTTTTGCCACGCGCTCGCCGTATTTTTTCAAATCTTCGATGCTGTAGGTATTCTCGATGGAGAGCATGGGCACGCGATGTTCGACCTGTTGGAGCCCCTCGACCGGCCGTTCGCCGACGCGCTGGGTGGGACTATCGGGTGTGATCAGTTCGGGATGCTCGGCCTCCAAGCGTTTTAGCCGCTCCATCAGCCGATCGTACTGTAGATCGGAAATCTCCGGGGCCGCTTCCACGTAATACTTGCGGTCGTGGTAAGCGATTTCTTCGCGAAGCCGAGCAATTTCAGCGGCAGGACCGGCGGGCATGATAAAAATTTACAGTTTACAGTACACGGTTTACAGTTCACAGTTTACAGTTCACGGTTTTTTAACTCAAGAACAGATAACTGTAAACTGATAACTGTCAACTTGCTACCCGTCGCATCCGCAGGCCGCGACGCACGGGCCGGACATGCCGCGCATGGGATGGGGAATCAGGCACAGGAATTTCAGCGGGCCGGGGCCGGTGTTGCGAAATTGATGGACCTGGCTGGGCGGAACGAACACGGTGACGCCCGGCCGGAGCGGTTGTTCCTTATCGCCCTCGAGCACTACGCCGGTTCCCTCCAATATAAAAACTTCGTGTTCATAAGCATGGGCGTGTTTTGGGGTATGGCCGCCGGGCGATATCTCGAATTGCCGCATGGAAAAGCTCGGTGCGCCCTGGTCCGGGCCGATCAGACAGCGCATGCGGCAGTTGACGGCCCCGTCCATCTCGACCGGCGCGGACTCGATTTGTTCGTAGTGCATAACTCTCATAAGAGTCCTCGGTCCACGGTTAACGGTTAACAGTTTTCCGTAATCAGTTTTCAGTTATCAATGGGTCAGTAAACTGACCATCCCTTACTAATCCCTATCCTCTATTATGAGCATCCCATGCTGTTGCCGCAGTTGTGGCACAGGTAGCAATTGCCGTTGCGCACGGTGATTGCGCCGCAGTTGTCGCAGGTTGGCGCATCGGTTTGAAATGAGGCGAACTGCTCGTCGCGGGCTGACGGGTTGGCGGCGGGTTCGGTCATGATTATAAGCGGGCTGGGCTGTGAAGCAGTTTTTTTAGACTGAGCGGCGCCGTCGCGACGCGCCGAACCGTTGCCACCCGAGGAATTTTGCCCGTTCGATTTGCCGCGCATTCCGGCCGAAGACCCATTTGATGAGGCATGGCTTTGGTTCTTGGCCGTTCCTTGCCCGACGTTAGGCCCGCCGGCCGTCGTGGCGGCGGGCTTGTGCTCTTGTTCCGTATCGCCGTGTTCCACGTGCGGCGCCTCATCCGGACCGGGCGGCAGGCTCTTGTTGGCTTCTCTATAACCGGGCAAAAACTGGATGCCCAGCCAGCGGAAGATGTAATCCACGATGCTCTTGGCTATACGGATATCCGGATTTTTCGTGAAACCCATGGGCTCGAAGCGGGTGTGCGAAAACTTGTTCACATACACTTCCAAGGGCACGCCGTACTGCAA
>JBEKIK010000490.1:0-2706 GCA_050011795.1 Thermoguttaceae bacterium
TTTTGCCTTTTCCCAAACTTCGATGCCCGACAGGCCGGGCTTGGCCAGCAGTTCGGCGTAACCGGCCACGGCCTCGGCGTACCCGGTTTTTTCGCAGACCCAAATCGGCAGCGGCGTGCCCCAGTAGCGCTCGCGCGACAAGGCCCAATCGACGTTGGTTTCTAAAAAGTTGCCAAAACGCCCGTCCCGGATGTGTTCGGGCAGCCAATTGATAAGGCTGTTATTGGCCAGCATCGCTTCCTTGAATTTTGTTGTGCGGATGAACCAACTGCGGCGTGGATACTGGATCAGCGGATCCTCTTCCGCCCGCCAGCAAAAGGGGTAATCGTGCAGGTATTGTTCCTGATGAAACAATTTGCCCTCGGCTTTCAATTGGCGGATGATATCGCGGTCGCAATCCTTTACCCAGCGGCCTTGATAATCTGGAGCTTCGGCCGTGAATTCACCGTTCGGAGCAACGGGGCAAAGGAGCGGAGGGAAATCTTCTTTTGGGCCAAAAAGTTGACGCTCTCTTTTTAATACTTCAAAATCAACTTCGCCAAATGCAGGTGCAATGTGAACGATGCCAGTACCTGTGTCTGTAGTAACGAATTTACCCGGTACCACATGCCAGCCAATGGGACGATTTGAATTTTGATCACACCATTCTCTTGCTGTTGTCTGAGGATCTTCCTGCGATATATAAGCGGCGTCTGGCATCTCCCTGGTAGCATATAGCCATGGATAATCAGCCCAATTTTCATTCTGGGAAGGCCGGTATAATTTTCTCCATTCATCGCCTAATTTCGCGTGATAATAATCAAATGGCGGTATATAACGGAGTCCTAGCAATTGGTGCCCACTGCAAATTTTTACATGAGTGATCTCTTTTCCAACCTTCTTTTCAAGCGTCTCAATTAGTGGTTCCGCGACGACAATTTTTCGAGATTCCCCTTTGAAATCCACGACTGCGTAATTAAGATCGGGGTTGATAGCGACAAAATGATTTCCCGGCAACGTCCAAGGAGTGGTGGTCCAAACGAGTAGATCAACATCATGAAAGCCATCACCCTGGCCCTCTCCCAAAGGGAGAGGGGACATCAAGGGGAAGCGGACGAACACGCTGGGATCGGCCACTTCGCGGTAGCCTTGGCCGACTTCGCCGGAGCTTAAGGCCGTGCCGCCTTGGGCCCACCACCACACGATTTTATATCCCTGGTAGAGCAAACCACGATCGAAGAGATTTTTCAGTGCCCACCACACGCTTTCCACGTAACTTTGATGGAAGGTTACATAGGCCTCGTCCAAATGTATCCAAAAGCCCAGGCGTTCGGTTAGATGTTCCCATTGTTGGGTATAACGGAACACGCTTTCCACGCACTTGCGTATGAATGGTTCGACGCCGTAGGCCTCGATTTCTTCCTTGGAATGGATGCCCAGTTCCTTGCAGACCTCGACTTCGACAGGCAAGCCGTGCGTATCCCAGCCGGCCTTGCGCTGGCAGATGTATCCGCGCATGGTCTTGTAGCGGGGAAAAAGATCCTTGATCGCCCGAGTCAGACAGTGACCCGGATGAGGCAAACCATTGGCCGTGGGCGGTCCCTCGTAAAACACGAACGGCGGCGCGCCGCGGCGTATAGCCAGGGATTTTTCGTAAATACCCCGATCTTTCCAGAATTGAATGATTTTTTCTTCCAGCTTGGGAAAGGAAACGGAACTGGTTATGGGTTGGAACATGGGATAAATAGTAGCCTTAACCTTTTTTCGCTTCGCGAGAGAGAATTCCCAGCACGATTGCCCGGAGTTTGGGTTCCGCGCCGGCGGCAACCTTGAGAATTTCCTGGATACTGGCGGGTTTCAGTGCGTCGGGCAGACATAGATCGGTTATCACCGAAAGCCCTAAAACGCGCATCCCTCCGTGAACGGCCACCAAGACCTCAGGTACGGTTGACATGCCCACCGCGTCGGCCCCGATGGTGCGTAAAAAACGGTATTCGGCCCGGGTTTCCAAATTCGGGCCGGTCACGGCGGCATAAACGCCTTTGTGGGCGGCGAAATTCTCCCGCCGGGCTATTTCCAAGGCCAGGTCGATCAATTCCGGGTCGTATGGGCGGCTCATGTCCGGAAAACGCGGGCCGAGCGTATCGTCGTTTACTCCGATCAAAGGATTTCCGTAGGCATGGAAGCGTCCTTCCATAGCCGCCACCGATAGGCCCTGAAGCCGGCCGCAAACCAATTGGCCGGCATGGCCGATTGCCGTGGAGCGTGGAAAGTGGGGAATTGAGGAATAATCGATTTTGGCTTCGGTCTGGATTTGCCCGGCAATGCTGCCCAAACCCGTCCCCAAGATAATTCCCACCCTGGGCGTGCCGGTCCATTGGGAGCGGATGACCTCGGCGGCCTGTACGAGTTGTTCTGATAATTCATGCATGAGATATTAGGCTCTATAACTCCTCTCCGCTTGGTTGTTCATCTGAATCGGACCCTTCTTCCTCGAAGTCGTCGTCGTCCAGATCGTCATCGTCATCGAATTCATCTTCGAAGTCGTCGTCGAAATCCTCCTCAAAGTCGTCGTCGAAATCGTCGTCGAAATCGTCGTCGTCGAAGTCGTCGGACTCCTCGTCTTCAGCGGCCGATAATGCAATGCACAGGGTGCTTACAGGCTCGGCTTGGCATGTCCCGGGGTATGGCGCGGCGATCCAGGACCGCTGGGTGGAATCAATTTCA
>JBEKIK010000491.1:0-2668 GCA_050011795.1 Thermoguttaceae bacterium
GAGTTCCTGATCCAGTAGTCCCAATTCTAAACCCGCCAGTTCCACGAGTGCGTCGGCCGCTGCCGCCGAGAGCGGCAGATTGTGGCGCTCTCGGGCCCAGTCCACCAGCCATTTTGTCAAACGGGCCTCGGCCGGAGTGCCGCAATCAACGGCCAATCCTTCGGCGGCGATCAATTTGTACAACCGGGTACTGGCCGGAAAAGAGTCCAGGTCCAAAACCAGCACGCCCGTGCGACTGGGCCGTAAAACATAGTCTTCTAATTGCTGGCGATAGCGGGAGACGAAGTTGTCGGCCTCTTCTACCACCACCAGACGCTTTACTCCGCCGAACATGGCCACCGTGGCCAGTTCGTCGAGCACGTCGCTGAGCTCGGCATTGTCGCCATTGAAGGCGGTGAAAGAAAAACTTCCTTCTTCGCGGCCGAGGACCGCTTCGCGCAGCTTTAATAGCGATTGCCGGCGTAAAAACGACTCATCGCCGTAGATCGCCGAGACCGGCCGAGGCGGATGTTTTTCCGCCTGGGAAAGATAATCCAAGGCATGAAGAGTTTTGGCAGTCATGGCGATAATCCGCTACGTGCGTGATTGCCATTTTACCAGTATTTTTTTCGATGAAAAGGGTTTTTTCCCAAGAATCAGCCGTTTTATTCTTCCTGCACGGCCTTCAGATCGGCATCGACCATCATTCGCGCCAGTTCGGGCAGGGCAACGGTGGGTTCCCATTTTAAAATCCGCCGGGCCTTGCTGGCATCGCCGCAGAGGGTATTTACATCGGCCGGCCGTAGATATTTTGGATCGACGCGGACGTATTTTTGCCAATCGAGCCCCACGTGCAAAAAGGCCAGTTCCAAGAAATCGCGCACCGAGTGTTTTTTACCGGTGGCGATCACGTAATCGTCGGGGGCGTCCTGTTGGAGCATCAGCCAACATGCACGGACGTAATCTCCCGCAAAGCCCCAGTCGCGCAGGGCGTCAATATTGCCCATTAATAATTCCTTTTGCAAGCCGAGCTTGATCCGCGCGACGCCGTTGCTGATTTTGCGGGTGACAAACTCCCTTCCGCGCAAAGGCGACTCGTGATTGAAGAGTATACCCGAGCAGGCGAAAATGTTGTAACTCTCCCGATAGTTTACCGTAATCCAGTGGCCATAGACCTTGGCCACGCCATAAGGGCTGCGGGGCCAAAACCGAGTATGTTCGTTTTGAGGCTCCTCGTGGACCTTGCCGAACATTTCACTGCTGCTGGCCTGATAAAAGCGGATCGTCGGATCGACCAGACGGATGGCCTCCAACATGCGGGCCACGCCCAAGGCGGTGAACTCGCCGGTCAAAATCGGCTGCTGAAAGCTGGTGGGCACGAAACTTTGCGCCGCGAAATTATAGACTTCATGCGGCCGAGTTTCCTGGATTAAATTGATAATCGACAATTGATCCAGAAGATCGGCTTGATGCAGGGTTATTCTGTCCTGAATATGGGCGATCCGCTCGAAATTGATCGTGCTCGAACGGCGCACCATGCCGTGGACTTCGTAGTCCTTTTCCAAAAGGAACTGGGCCAAATAAGAGCCGTCTTGCCCTGTAATTCCGGTAATAAGCACTCGGTGAGTCATGGGAAGTTAGTGGTTAGTGGTTAGTGAAGAGAGAAAACAATCATCCTTCATCTCGGATACTTAATGTTTAGGCTTTGCGGATTTTGTCGCGGAACTGGGTGACGTTTTTGGTGGCGTTGCGGGTGTCGATTATCAATGGTGCGTTGCGGACGATTAAATCATAATCATAAGCGGAGTGATCGGTTGCAATCAACACGCAATCCAAACCGGCAAGAAACTCGGGTGTGAGGGGAATGCTGTTCATGGCGGGCAAACGGCGATAATGCCGCATCTTGGGCAAAACCGGAACATGCGGATCGTTATAGGAGATTATCGCCCCGCCGGCAAGGAGCAATTCCATCAACTCGAAGGAAGGGCTTTCCCGAGGATCGTCAACGTCTTTCTTGTATGCCACGCCCAATACGCAGATTTTACTGCCTTGCAGGGGCTTGCCTTTGTCGTTTAGGGCTTCCTGCAAACGGCTGACCACATAGCGGGGCATAAACGTGTTGATCTCGCCAAACGCCTGAAATCCGAAGGGTTTCGTTTTAGCGGCCTCGATTACCTCCCAAACGTCGATGCCCATGCGGTCGAAAAGCATCTTCATCTCATTTACCATTGCAATGTTCACCGAGCGGTAAGTGTTTTCAATGATTTTGGCCGCTTCGGCGATTTCACAATTAGAGACCGATACAACCTTCACCACGGCATTGGCATACAAAAGCGCAGCCAGGCGGCCGCTTTCATGATCGATGCCGCCGACGACCTTGGGAATCGATTCGGTCGAGTATTTCGGGTTGCCCGGATCTTCCCGTTCAGGGCTGAAAGCCAGGAAAAAATCCTCGCCCGCTTTCAAGCCGCCGGCCGACAAAATCGGCAACACTACTTCGCGGGTCGTGCCGGGATATGTGGTGCTCTCCAGCACGATCAACTGGCCGGGCCGAAGGACCTTGGCAATTTGCCGGGCAGTGTTCTCGATGTATGTAAGATCAGGATCGCGGGTTTCGTTCAAGGGCGTAGGCACGCAAATTAGCAGGGCATCGGCTTCGGCGAGCCGACGCATGTCGGCCGTCGGTTCA
>JBEKIK010000492.1:0-2946 GCA_050011795.1 Thermoguttaceae bacterium
AGCGTGTAGCACCGGTTCTCGAACCGGTGTGTTTGCAAGAGGCTGTGACAAATTCCCAAAAGGTTTCCACAAAGTTTTCCTAATTCCCGTTCCGCCTCTTGCGGCAGAGCCGCCCAGGTTCAAGAACCTGGGCTACCCGCTTCAGCGTTCTGTTGCGCGGATCAATGCGGATTGAATCCGTTGCTTGATCATAAACTTCAGCGCAGCTTTGCGGAGTTCGGAGCCGGCGAAAAGGTCCTTGGGGAACTCGCAGTAAGTCAACATCAGGGCATAAATCTCATTGCCCTGATCGACGTTTAAACCCATGCCCGCCAGGTATTGAAGTCGCAGGTTGCGATCTCTGTTGATTTCGGCGTCGGCCAGCCAAGGCTGCAAATCCCGTTCCTGCCCGGCGTATGTGGACAACAACTCGAGCGCCGAGAAAAATCCGACCTCGGCCAGTGACCCCATCACGCGCTTATCGCGGTCCAGCCGGCGTTGGAGCCGGTCCACGTCGATCTTAGTCGCGCCGTTCTGGCCGAACAGGACCAGGTCGTAACCGCCTCCGTTTATGTCATTGCCCCAAATTGTTCCGCCTGGAAAGACCTCGAAGAAAGTCTTGATTTCGCACTTCACCACGCGCTCGTCGCTCTCGTATAGCGGCACCCATTGGGTGATTACTCCGCCCGGATTGAGCCTCCGCCGGCACATCTCAAAGTATTCTTTCGAATACAGCGTGGCGGACCCCTTGACCCAGGGATGAATCGGGTCGGAGGTGATCAGGTCGAAGGTGTTTTTCGTGGTGAGGATGTAATGCCGGGCGTCGTCGTAAACCAATTCGACGCGATGATCGTCCAGCACGTTGTAGTTCTCCGGGCCGAAATAATCTGCCGCGATGGGCGGAATCAAGGGCTCGATTTCGCAGATCACGATTCGCTCCACGTCGGGATGCAACACGAATGTGCCGGCCGTAATGCCCGCCCCGCAACCGACCACCAGCACCGAGCGCTGACGTGGAAATTCCGCACCCCGTCGGGCATCTCGGAAACGGCAACCGAGGAATTCAGACCCTCGCCCACGTAAAGCATCTTCGACTGACCGATCCTGGAGGGAAAAATCCGGCCGTATGCCACTAATTCCCAGGGAACAACGGGCACCTTCCAGGCGCCCAAAACCAGGAGTCCTATCGCCGCCGCCAAAACGACCGCACCCGCGCCGCCCAGACCAGGCTCCCCGGACGCGACGCCGGACGCGATCCTGGTGCGAAAAGGCCGCAACAACGGAACGAACATCCACAGCCCGGCCGCCACCGACAATCCCATGAGCACCCGTTGCGACTGTTGGGTGCCTATCCAGCCGATCAGGATTATGCTGAAACCGACCGCCCCTAAAATCGCGCCGACGGTATTGGCGGCATACACGTTGCCGACCAATCGTCCCGGGTCTTTTCCCGGCGACACGGCCGCCGCAATCGCCAGGGGAAAACTCGCTCCCCACAGGCAGGTCGCCGGAAAAATTGCCCAGGCACAACGCACCAGATCGAGTTGGAAATCTAACCAGGGGCTTGTGGAAAGCCAGGGATCGATGGGCCAATAAGGGAGGGAGCCGGCAAGCATATAAGCGGTCCAAGCAATTGCCGCGGCTAAGAGCATTTGACAGCAGCCCAGCGCGATCCACGGCCGCGCGGACCAGCGCGACGCAAACGCCCCGATACCGCTGCCAATGCCCAATCCGACCAGGAACACGGCCAGGATGATGGAAAACGTATACACCGTGGCCCCCAGCATCAACGACAGTATGCGCGTCCAGATCACCTCTGCGCCAAGTGCGGACATGCCGGAAAGTGCGATCGTGACGTAAACCGGCCACGCCCCCTTGGCCTTCGCGCCCGGATCCGGCGTAATGTTTTTCGCCGGCGCACGGTGCGGCGCAACGGCCGCCAAAACCAGCCCGATCAAACCCACCGTGCCGTTGATGGCGGCGGCGACATAAGTGGCCGTGGCCACGTCGTGGACCCTCAGCAAATAGAATCCCGCCGACAGGCAACCGCACACGGCCCCGGCGATGTTTCCGCCGTAAAAGAGTCCCAACCAGGAAACGCCTTGGTGCGTGGTTTCGACCCAACGTGCAATCGCCGGCAACGTTGCGCCCATCAGCAGGGTGGGCGGCAATAGACACGCCGCGCATACCGCGCCGCGCAGCAGGAATCCCGGCAGGCCGTGCCCGGCGCTGGTCGCGTAGAATCGATCGACATAAGGCATAACGTACAAAACCGCGATGCCGACGATTCCGGTTCCCAACTCGAGTAGGCCATAAACGCGCAGGGGATGCCGCCGCGCAGAGATCATCCGCGGCAAGGCAAGGCTGCCCAAACACATCCCGCCCATGAATGTCCCCAGCAACACGCCCAAAGACACCGCAGTCGAGCCGATTACTAGTTGCAGCAATTGAAACCAGACGATTTCATAAATCAGCCCGGAACACCCGCTGCCCATGAATAACAGCAACAGCAAAGGAAGGAACCGGCCCGAAGTCGAGGGACTTGCTGCTTGCGTCGGATTTTGTGCGGTCATATCGTCCAAGCGACTTTCCTTCGCGATCCTGCAGGGCATTCAAGCCATCCGCGAGTGCAAAGATGATTATACAGTATTTTTTATGAGTGTATTTTTATCGGTAATTTAACCGGCAGCAGGCGGCAAACCGATGTAAAAAGAGCATCCTGTCGCCATAACTAATTGCGGTAAAAGCAGTTAGGAATCTAAAAAAATCGCTCTCCCCTTGCCGGGGGAAGTTCGCTATAGTATGCCCCTTCTCAGATTTTTTCGGAGACTTTTCTTATGTCACGAAATTGCCCAATTATTTACTACATTTGTGCGTTTTTGGCGGTAGTGTGCAGCAGCGGCAAAGTATTGTTGGCCCAAAATCTTCCACAACCCCAACCCGCTCAATCAATGTCTTTTTTACCCG
>JBEKIK010000493.1:0-2567 GCA_050011795.1 Thermoguttaceae bacterium
AACCAACCGCTTTTATCGGCAACCGCGATACCAACCATTTTGATCGTTACCTAACTCATCGTTAGGGTGGCAGTTCAACTGCCACACTAATATACTGTCACATTTACTTGTTACAGCGATATTTTCCCATACAGTTCAGGATTTTGGGTATAATTGAATATGTACTGAAATTACACGCTTACATAAATAAACACATCATGGAAAACCAAACGCCGGAATCAAAACGACCTGAACGACCGCCGCACGAACGCAGAACCCCTCCATTGGGTGGAAACGCCATTTGGTATTTAATCCTCTTGGGCGTGGGAACGCTGTTCCTGGTCAACTATATGAACACCGACAACCAGGTGGAAATCCCATACATGAATCTTTGGAAACTTATCGAGCAAGGCGCACCGGGGATTAACAGCCAGGCCGCCATCAAGATAAGCGAAGGACCCAAGGGCAAGGAAATTGTTTATCGCTATTCGAAACTCGACAATCTCCACGTCGGCCCGCAGGAAATAACCGGCACGGTCACAAAGGAAGTCATTCAGCCCGAACAACAGCACGCCGCGCCGGAGGATAACATAACATTCCACACCGCCCGGCTCGGTCTGGAAAACGACAACAACGCCTTGTTCCAATTGCTCAAGCAAAAAGGGTTTACCAACGTCCGCGCCGAAAAGGCGCCCAGCGCCTGGCACAACTTAGTGCCCATGTTCCTGTTCATGCTGCTAATCGCCGGTTTGTTTATTTTCATGATGCGCAGATTGGGTGGCGCGGGCTCGGCCATGGCCTTCGGGCGCAGCCGCGGCAAACTATACGCTCAGGAGGAGATCGGCATCACTTTCAACGACGTCGCCGGCATCGACGAAGCGGTGGATGAACTTCGCGAGGTGGTCGATTTCCTCAAAACGCCGGAAAAATATCAGGTCCTCGGAGGCAGAATTCCCAAGGGCGTGCTCCTGGTCGGGCCGCCCGGCACCGGCAAAACATTGCTGGCCAAAGCCATAGCCGGCGAGGCCGGGGTTCCTTTTTTCAGCCTGTCGGGATCGGATTTCGTGGAGATGTTCGTGGGCGTGGGCGCGGCCCGGGTCCGCGACATGTTCCAGCAAGCCCAGGCCAAGGCCCCTTGCATCGTGTTCATCGACGAATTGGACGCACTGGGCAAAACCCGCGGCAGCAGTATCGTGGGCGGACACGACGAACGGGAGCAAACGCTCAATGCCCTGCTGGTCGAGATGGACGGTTTCAGTTCCAACAGCGGCGTGATCGTGATGGCCGCCACCAACCGGCCGGAAACACTCGATCCCGCCCTGCTTCGGCCCGGACGGTTCGACCGCCACGTGCTCGTTGACCGGCCCGACGTCCTGGGGCGGGAAAAGATTTTGCAGGTCCACGTGCAAAAGGTGAAGCTCGACAAATCGGTCAACTTGAAGGACGTCGCCCGGATCACCTCGGGCTTCGTGGGCGCCGACCTGGCCAACCTGGTCAACGAAGCCGCGCTTTTGGCCGCCCGGGCAAACAAGTCCGCCGTCACCATGCTGGAGTTCAACGAAGGCGTGGAACGCATCACCGCCGGATTGGAAAAACGCCAACGCGTAATGCACGCCGACGAAAAACAACGCGTAGCCTATCACGAAAGCGCCCACGCCCTGGTGGCCTATTCCTTGCCCAACACCGACCCGGTGCACAAGGTGTCGATCATTCCCCGCGGGCTGGCCGCCTTGGGCTACACCATGCAACGGCCCGAAGGCGACCGCTACCTGCTGACGCAAAGCGAACTGGAATCGCGGATCCAAGTGCTGCTGGCCGGAACCGTGGCCGAGGAAATGATCTACAACGACGTATCCACAGGCGCGCAGAATGACCTGGAACGGGCCACCGAAATCGCCCGCAGCATGGTAATGGATTACGGCATGAGCCCCTTGGGCCGGAACCCGGCGCAAAGCACTGGTGGCCCTGGCCGAACGGCTGATCGAAAAAGAAGTGATCGACACCGCCGAATTGAAAGAACTTGTCGAATCGAACTCGCCCAGTCCGATGATCGTACCGGGCACCGAAGAAACCCCAAAACGCCGTGTAACCGAAGATATCGTCACGCCGGAGACCAAGGCGGATAGCGGATAGTGAGTCGGAAAAAAGATGAGTTGACGCCGCAAACTACTATTTTTACAATTGTGGATACAAGATTTCCATTATTAAGGAGCAGGAACGATGACAATTGAAAAAATTCGCGATTTATATGATGCAAAACCCTTTCGGCCTTTTTTAATTCATCTGGCCGACGGTCGCTCCATACCCGTTGTTCATCGAGAATTCATCGCTCATGCTCCGAGCGGACGAACGATGGTCGTATATCAACCCGACGATTCACTCAATATCGTCGATCTTCTTTTGATTACCGACATAGAAATCAAATCCAATCCATCTTCTCCCGCTGCCGGTTCTTGAAAGTTTCACTCGTCTTCAGCCTTCGTCTTTTTTGATGAAGCATGACCGGCAGGCACGGTAGAGGATCAAGAGTAGGATGGCGGCGGCAGTAGCGGCGATAAAACCTATGGGGCTGATGGGATTGAATTGCC
>JBEKIK010000494.1:0-2674 GCA_050011795.1 Thermoguttaceae bacterium
GAGCAATTAAAAGGCAGCATGAGCCAGGAAAACTGCCCCGACCCCGAGGCCTTCGCCCGCGGAAACTACATGAAAACCCTGATCTCCTACTCCGGCAAACCGATTTAACATAAAGCCGCGACCGCTGGTCGCGCGAAGAGTGGGCAGTGGGCGGTGACAGTGGGCAGTGAAATATGTTGTTCGGCGTATCCCGATTATTTAGCCCCCCGTGAACACATGGGGGGCTTTTTATCTCTTCTCGTAAATTATGGATTACTTTCTTATTGGGCGGGAGATTCCCAGCGCAATCGCAATCTGCTCGAAGCCGGCTTCATTCTTGTATCTTTCGATCCTTTTTTCAAGAGAGCGGAGGCGTACTTTTTGCCATGTTGAAGTCTTTTCGTGGTGCCTCCTAATGAAGCGGTTAGGGAAGGTATAAAAATCTGGTTCCTGCAAACCTGAAGAGCCATCTTTACCTTGGAAGAAGTTGCCGATGTTGAGAAAGACAACAATTAAAAAGTCGAACGCGTTCAGCGATTCTTCTTTTACGGGAAATCCCCGGTCACAATCGGTAGCATATCGGCTTTTCACTTGGATGCGAACCTGTGCATGTTCATCTTTTTTAGGTCGATGCCTTGGATCGGGATTGATGCAAATCAAATCGTAACCTTCGTTGTTGGGCGGCGCCTTGTAGGTTAAAATATTCCGCCGCATGAGATATCCCATAACGAGGTTTTCGGCGCCGGCGGAGACCACTGGAAGTCTTAGCCATTGTTTCTCGGGCATGTTTACCTCCTTCGATTTATCAATTCATTCCGTCGGCATGAAGTTGTTCGAAGTACGCCCGCAACGCCTCTTCGCCAAACAGTTCAATTCCCTCGCCGGAGCGCAACTGCCGCGTACCCTCGTCGATGTGGTCAAGTAATTCTTGCCCAGTGCTCATGGCGTTGACTTTATGCTCCGGCGATTGTGAATTAAATGCACCTTACTCCTGTTAATAGCGTACCTCGACGGCCTGCCATGGTCAATCCTCTCGATCATGCATCCTTTCGATCCACTTGCGCTGCGCAGCCAGGCATCCTTCCTTTGAATTTCGCGGCACGGGTTTTTGCGAGTCGGCCCAGTCGATCATTTCTTCAATCATGCGCCATCGCTCGGCGGGATCCCACATGCAATTCCGTTTGGCTTCCTCGCGGCGGATTAATTCCGAAAATTCGTAACCGTTCACAGGCCGGGGACTGGCTCATTTTTCGGTCCTTTTAGGGCCGAAAAATGTGCCTGTCCCCTTTGCCGCCAAGGGGGATAGTCCCCTGTGAACTGTTACGAAAATTCTTCGTGCGTCATGGCCATTATTTCAAGTCGAGTCTTTTCACGTGGATCAAGCGATGGCCCAGCATATCCACGGCGGCTTGGCTTTGCTCCAGTGGAATATAGCCGATCAGCGGTTCGTAATTGCCGTCATCGGGCTGCATGTCCACGAAAACGACTTCGCTGAAAATCGGCGGGAATCCCTCGATTTGGATTCGTACCGGACCGTAAACCGCCCCCTCGATTGATTCTTGAGTCGCCGTTTCAAACTGCAATCGCCGCACTTCCTCCAATTTGCCCAGTCGTTCTTGCCATGCCATTGGCAGAACCATGTGAGAAGCGCCGGTATCGACCAATGCGTCACACCAGATTTTTTTGTCCGGCGCCGCCGTATTTTCGATTTTAACATAAACTATTATTCTTCCCATTTTACTTCCCTCCTCAATCATAATACCTCATCTATCCTGCATAAACAAGTTCCGTCTTGATCTTACGCCGACATATCATAGGATAATAAATCATGAAAGCCATGCTTTTGGAGCAAATCGCTCCGATCGATAACTCTCCGCTTAGGATTGCCGATCTGCCCATGCCCGAGCCGAAGCCGGGAGAGATTCGCATCAAGGTCCGCTGCTGCGCGATCTGCCGGACCGATCTGCACGTGATCGAAGGCGACCTGCCGCGGCAAAAAATGCCCATTATTCCCGGACATCAAATCGTGGGAACGGTGGAAAAACTCGGGCCGGGATGCGCGAAGTTCAAGGTCGGCCAGCGCGTGGGCGCGGCCTGGCTCAGGCACACCTGCGGAAAGTGCGAATTCTGCCGCTTGGACAAGGAAAACCTCTGCGAGTCGGCCCGCTTCACGGGTTATCACGCCGACGGCGGTTACGCCGAGTACGCCCTTGCGCCCGAGGCCTTTTGCTACGGAATTCCGGCGGCCTTTACCGACGTCGAAGCCGCGCCGCTTTTGTGCGCCGGCATCATCGGATATCGGGCGCTTAAGCGATGTCAATTGCCCTCCGGCGGCAAGTTGGGCCTGTATGGGTTCGGCTCATCGGCACACGTGGTAATGCAAATCGCCAAGCATCGAGGCTCAGCGGTGTACGTGGTCACGCGCGGCGAAAAGCATCGCCAGTTGGCCAGACAGATGGGAGCGGCCTGGGTCGGCGAAGACGCCCGGCAAATGCCGCTTAAGGTCAATAGCGCGATCATCTTCGCCCCGGCCGGCGAATTGGTCCTTCCGGCCTTGGAATCGCTGCAAAAAGGCGGGACATTGGCCCTGGCGGGTATTTACATGACGCCCATTCCCACTTTGGATTACCAGCGTTACGTTTTTTTCGAGCGCGACATCCGCTCGGTCACCTGCAATACCCGATCCGACGGCCGC
>JBEKIK010000495.1:0-3100 GCA_050011795.1 Thermoguttaceae bacterium
ATTTCGTCATGGCCAGATTTAAGGGCCGCAGGCGACGGACGCTTTTTGATCAAGCAGAATGGCATCGGCACAGAGCCTTTCGTGGAAGGTGAGGATGAGTTCTGCGAACTCATACGAAACCACAGCTCGCAAACCTTTAGCAGGATTCCTTCAACGTTTGAGAAAGGATTGGGTTTCATCGTTTCCAAGATTGCCAGGCGGCGGGACGGTTCACCAGATCGAGTGATTTATGGGAGAGGCCGTATAGCTGGTTTCGACCGGAAACGTTGGAGACTGCCGGAACAATATCTTGTTGCCCTTGGTCAACGAGGAGTTGATATAAAGACAATTCAGCACCTGAGAAGGTGGCTGGATATACTTTGGCTCGATCCGGCTGAATACATCGACTATCCGCGAGGATTTAACAGGTTCTTGTGGTTAAGCGACTACATGAATCCTTCTTTCCAGGGAGGGTATCGTTGGATTCCTGCCGAAATCTGGAAAGCATGTAACCAGGCGCTAGACGAACACACGGACATGTTTGGCGTATTGCCTCTCGACCATCAGGGCATCTGGTGGAACCAGCATGTAGGAATAACTGATTCAAATGACTCTTTATTCATGACAAAAGCTCGTATCGAAGAGATGAATTTGGAAACGGACAATATTCCGGGGACACAAAAGTTCCTTGCGTCCTAGTAATTCAGAATTCAGGGGACAGTTTACTCAATTTATATTTGTCATTGTCTTACAGCCGCTTTGATGATTTCTCCGACGGATTTATCCGGCCGGAGGGTCCGCTGCCACCGATGGAAAAATCGGGGATACGGATTGCCCATTCAGATTAAGTCTGGTTCTTCGTGCGGGTCGTAAACGCGAATGCGTCCCGGCTCAACGATCCACAATTTCCTGTTGGGCGACTGTGTTTTCAGTTGCGGCAGGACACTCGCCAATGTTGCCCGAATCGCCGGAAGGATGGGACGCGGCGGGCGGACTACAATAATGCCTTCGCACTCGAAGGGAGGAAAGCGAAACGGATTCGAGAAATCCAGATCCAATGTTATCAACACGCGTCCATTATTACGGCAGGCATCGTAAATCGTCTCGTCTTTGCAGCCCGAAAGACCTTCGGCGAGCACCGTGTCCACGTCGTGGCTTTCCGCGGTTAACATGCCGACCAATCGCATGTCAAAATTTTCATCCAGTTTCAGCTTCACGGTCGGTCTGCCTCGACGGGAATGGGGATAATCCGTTCGCGCGTCATCTCGGCGGCAAAGGCCAAGGCTGCGCGGATATCTTCAGATCGTAGTTGCGGGTAGGCGGCCAGCACTTCCTCCTCGGGCATTCCCTCGGCCAGATTATCAACGATCAGCGACACCCAGATGCGCGTGCCACGGATACAGGGCTTGCCAAAGCACACCCGCGGATCGATTGATATGCGTTTCAAAAGATCATTACGAGTTGTCATGGGATTTACCTCGGAAGTGTTGCGTTAATACTATTTTTTTACACGTTAGCGTTGTAGACCGTAGCATTCTCCAAAAGAATACTGCCCTGCCGCCATTATATCATGCCCGAGAAACCAGGAGAAGTACGGTAAATTCCGGCCGTGTGGCAAATCCTGATGCACGAAAGCGTGACTGCCGCCGGGTTTAGTCGAACAGACAGTTAGGGCGACTGTGGAGCGGATTCTGTTGGGGGCGGGGGATTTTGGGGATTCGACAGGCCGGCGCGGTAGGAATTCAGCCAATCTTCGATCTGTTGGGCCTGCTCTGTTTGGCCCCGAGTTCTGGCAAGTTCCACGGCTTTTTCGGCCTCGGCCAGGGCTTCGGAAGATCGGCCCGTCCGGGCGTAGACGGATATCAAATTCATACTCGGGCGCCAGGGCAAAGGCCCGTTGATAATGCTCGATAGCCTCGGCCTGTCGGCCCGCATGGGCAAATACGTTACCCAGTTTGAAGTGGGTCTTAGGATTATCGGGATTAAGTCGCAAGGCTTGGGTGTAATAATTGATCGCCTCCTCGGGCCGGCCACTCATTGCCAAGGCATTGAGCAGGTTGTCGTGGGCTTCGGGGTAATCGCCTTGCAAGCGCAGGGCTTGGCGATAATGTTCGACCGCCTCGTCGGGCCGGCCTATCTGCACCAGTGCGTTGCCCAGGTTGTTGTGCGCCTCTGGATAGTTGTCCTTCAACCGAAAGGCCTGTTGGTAATGTTCAATTGCATCGGTTAATTGGCCCGCCCGGGCCAAATTGACGCCCAAGTTGTTATGGGCCATCCAACACTCCGGGTTTATGGCCAGCGTGGTCCGGTACAATGTGATATTGTCATGGTAACATTCGCTTTGCCGCCAGGTCAGAAACAGAAGAATCCCGGCCGCCGCCACGGCAACGACGGTCGCAGCCCGGCGCACTAAGCCTTGCGTCCGCTTTTGCCATGCGACGAAACCCGCCGAGGCCAGCGAGATCACGCCGATAATGGCGATGTGCTGATACCGGTCGGCCACCAGCGAGTATTTCATGAAGCCCACGTCCTGAAAACCCAGCACGGGCGCCAACGCCACGCAGAAAAATCCCCAAGCGAACAAAAGCGGCCGGCCCCATCCTTTTTGATACCGCCACAGCACGGCCGTAACGGCCAGCGCGGCCAAAAGCGGCGCCCACCAGAGCGGATTGCCCGCCTCGATGCGCCACTGCGGATAGATGAACACTAGATTCAGCGGCACTAGCGCCTTGTACAGGTAGAACCACACTACTCCGCCGGCTCCCAGCAGTCGCTCTGCAAAACCGGCGTTTCGGATCACTGCTTCCGTTCCATGAGTTTGGAACCACACGTTCACTCCGGCCAAAGCCGCGGCAACCAGAAAAAACGGTGCGGTTTTTATCAAGTCCAGTTTTCTCAGAGGACGCAGCCACCAAGCAATCGCCAACAGCAACACCGGCAAGACCATCACCGATCCCTTGCCGAGCATCGCCAACACGAACGCCGCCAGGCTCAGCCAATAGAAGAGTGGCCAGTGGACAGTGGGCAGTGGACAGTGGACAGTGGGCGAGGGTGCCATGCCCACGCTTGCCGTGGGCATGTCGGCCTTCAGATACCACAGAATCGACAACAGGAAAAACAG
>JBEKIK010000496.1:0-3252 GCA_050011795.1 Thermoguttaceae bacterium
ACGTCGGCGTGTTGGCCCTTGGACCTGTCGGTGGGACTTTGCCCGGGATCCGCAAGCAGATTTTCTTCTTGCCGCGTCCACTTCAGGCAATCGTCCGATTTGTACGCGGCCAGCCCCTGCCAGACGTCGGTAATCATCCAGTAATGGTCTTTCCAGCGGAAAACCTTGGGCCCTTCGCCGTGTTGGTCGCTTACGGCCACGCCGCGGTCGGTCCAATTAAAAAGGTCCGGGCTGTCGGCATGGTAGATGTAACTGTGATCGCGCTCGTTTTTGTACCACAAGCGCCATGTTTTGTCTGGAAGTTGAATGACGCAGGGGTCGATCACGCGATCGGACGCCAGTTTCAAAGTAGACCGGTATTTCCACTTAAGCAGGTCATCGCTCGTCAGGTGGATGATGTCCCGCGGGGCGTTCCAATTGGTGAAAGTGCCGGGCACGATTGTAAGAAACATGTGGTACGCGCCGTCGTGGTAGAGCACCTCGGGCGCCCAGTGCGTGTAATCGTCCTTGCCGTAGTCGATATCGGCCGTGCCCCGGTATTTCCAGGTGACGCCGCCATCGGACGACTCGGCAATGCCGATGCGCGTGCCGTGCACCCAGGACTCGCCCTTGGCGTTGGGCAGGTCAGCCCGGCGGTTGGTGTAAAACATGAACCACTTGTGCTCTTGGCGATTGTAGCACAACGACGCATCGGCCGCCCCATCGTACACCGGATCGCGAAACAGAGGCTTTGCAGCCACTTTGCCGCTCGGCCCGGGTTGCTCGGAAGCCGGTTCGGCGGCGTAAGCGAAGTTGGCTGTAATCGTTAGTAACAACAGCGTTAAAAGGAGCGATTTCATGTTTAGGGGTTCCTAATAATTAATAAACAATCATATTTGTGTAACTGCTTCGTAAGAAGCAGTGGCGACGGATTATGGGACAACACTGCTTGCGAGTAAGCAGTGGCACACGAGCGATTGGGTGGTCATGTTGAGTGTTTTCCATATTTTCGTCATGCCCACGGCAAGCGTGGGCATGACGCCCACACTATTACCGAATTTGAAAGTCTGATCTAGGATCTGGGTAACCGGAAGGGTAATTTCCTGGATTGGCTAGAAGCCCGATAGCCGCGCTTTTCAGTCCGTCGGATTGGGCCTTGAGCGTGATTGCCCCGGATTTTCCCGCCTTTGTGCGTACGATCACCAGGCACAATCCGTTATAGGCGTTATATTCCTTGGACTGGAACGATTCGTGGCTGGTGGCGTCGCCGTTATCAATGGCAACGATCTCGCCGGGCCCTTCGATCTCGAATTTAATGCGGTTCTTCGAGCGCGGAACCAACAGCCCGTCATTATCGACCACGGAAACCGTGACAAAAGACAGGTCCGCCCCGTCGGCCCGCAATTCGCCGCTGTCGGGCTGCAAGGCGAGTTTTACCGCCGGGCCGGTGGTTTTTGTGATTGCCTCGGCCCAGGGCTTGCCGTTTTTGTAGGCCACCGCTTTCAGTTCGCCGGGCTCGTATTTCACGTCGTCCCAGCGCAGACGGTATTGATACTGCTCCTTTTTCTTTTTGCCCAGCGATTTGCCGTTTAAGAACAACTCGGCCTCGTCGCCGGAGGTATACACGTGCACGGGCGTGACCTGGCCCACGCGTTCGGGCCAGTTCCAATGCGGCAGGATGTGGACCATGGGCAGATCGGGGCGCCACCGGGCCTGGTAGATGTAAAACCGGTCCTTCTTGAATCCGGCCAGGTCGATAATGCCGAAATACGAACTGCGCGAAGGCACCGTGATCTTGCCCAGTTTTTCCAGATCCGCCGCCATTTTGGCCTTTTCTTCTCGCCGGCCACGCCGGGATTTTCATCCTGTCCTTTGAACTCCGTGTCCGGCGTGGTTGCCCAGCGGGGCGCGTACAGATCGTAAGAACTCATCTGAAAATCGGCCTTGCCGTTGTCTTTGTTGTTGCTCACGGGGAAGAAGTATTCTCCGCGGGAACTGATGCAAGAGGCCGTCTCGCTGCCGACAAAGGGGATTGCGGGACTGCTCTTGTGAAATTTGTCGTATAGATGCGGCTTATAACTGAATCCCATGACGTCGAGGGTTTTTTGAAAGCCGTTAAAGCCGGCCTGGGGAAAGTTACAGTTGGCGACCACCGGGCGAGTGAGATCCTCCTCATGGACGATACGGGTTAGCTCCTCGGAAATTTGCTTGCCATTGCCCCGCATGTCTTGTTCGCCGATTTCGTTGCCGGTGCTCCAGAGGATCACGCAGGGGTGATTGCGGTCGCGGCGGACCAGGGCGCGGAGGTCTTTTTCATGCCAATCGGTAAATAACCTTCCGTAATCGTTTCGGTTTTTAGTGCGGGCCCAGGTATCGAAGGCCTCGTCCATTACCACCATGCCTATGCGGTCGCACAGTTCGAGCAGTTCGGGGGCGGGCGGATTGTGGCTGGTGCGGATGGCGTTGCAGCCCATTTCCGTGAGGATTTCGATCTGCCGTTGCAATGCCCGGGTGTTGATGGCCGTGCCCAGGGGGCCCAGATCGTGGTGGTCGCACACGCCGTTTAATTTCACGTGTTCGCCGTTTAAGAAAAAGCCTTTATCGGCGTCGAACTTTATCGTGCGGATGCCGAATTCCGTCGCATATTGATCGATTACCTTGCCGTTTTGCTCGATGCTGGTGACTGCACAGTAGAGTTGCGGTTTTTTCAGATCCCAAAGTTTGGGATTCGGCAGTTTGATTTTCGTCTGGCAAGTCGCGCTTTTGCCGGCCGAAATCGTGACGCTGACCGGCTCGGATGAGGCAACCGGTGCGCCGGTTATTTGCCCCTTTGCATCGAGTTCATGGATCTTTGTGATCGCGGTCACGTCGGCGTTTGCCGAAGATTGATTGTCAACGGTTGCTTGAACATCCACGGTGGCCGAATCCTTGGTTACTTCCGGCGTGGTGATGTAAGTGCCCCATTGTCCGACGTGGATGGGTCCGGTTTTTTCCAGCCAGACATTCCGATAGATTCCGCCGCCCGGATACCAGCGCGATGAATCTTTCGGATTATCCAGTCGGATGGCCAGCACGTTTTCGCCGCCGAATTTTATGTACGGAGTAAGATCGAGTTGGAACGACGAATATCCATAAGGCCAGCCGCCGACAAACCGGCCATTGAACCAGATCGCGGCGTATGCCATTGCCCCGTCTACGTCGAGAAGGATTCTTTGCCCCTGATCTTCCGCCGGAATATTAAAATGTTTGCGGTACCAGCCCACGCCCCACCAA
>JBEKIK010000497.1:0-2735 GCA_050011795.1 Thermoguttaceae bacterium
CTTATGAAGTTAAGATCCTTAACTCCGGAGACGTGGCGGCCGAGGATCTGATCGTATTTGTGAATCTTCCCGATTGGGCCGAAGTGATTGGCGCAGAAGCCAGTATGGGTTCGACCCAAACCGCGCCTGCGGTTCAAATATCCTCGCCCTTCCTATGGAAAGTGGGGCGTTTAGAGGCCAAATCGCAGGAAAAATTGGCCCTGCGCATAGTGCCTCGCCAAAGCCGGCCCTTCGATTTGGCCGTGCGTTGGGAATTCAAACCCACCGCTTCTCAGGCCTTGATTGAAGTGCAGGAGCCTAAGCTCGAAATGCAATTGGACGGGCCTCGCGAAGTCTATTACGGCAAGAAAGAAACTTATCGGCTGAAACTCCTCAACACCGGCACCGGCAATGCCGAGGGCATTTCGATCAAGTTTTTGCCGGTCGGCCCGGGCGATCACTTGCCGGCAACTTATGAATTGGGCGTTTTGCCCGCCGGCGAGGACAAACTGATTGAAGTGGAACTTACCGCGCGCCAGTCCGGAATGCTCGAAATCCAAGTCGAGGCCAAAGGCGATGCCGGCCTTCATGCCGAATTGGCAGAAAAGGTACTTGTCCGCCGCGCAGGACTGGATATCAGCGTGGAAGGACCGAAGTTGCAGTTTGTGGGCGCCACTGCGGCTTATATCGTACGCCTGAGCAACACCGGCAACGCCCCGGCCAAAAATATCAATTTTACCGCCATTCTTCCGGCCGGTCTGAAATATCTAGGCGGCATAGAAGGCGCACGCAGCGAAAGCGGCGGCAATAAATTGCATTGGTCCTCTGAAACAGTCAATCCCGACTCCGTCCAAACCTTCGTAATCAAGTGCATTCCGAGTGCGGGGGGCATCAGCCGCGTGGAAGTAGCCGCCAGCGCCGAAGATGATTTGACCGCCTCGGCCGTTGCCGTTACCCAGGTTGAATCGGTGGCCTGGCGCTCGAGGTGAAAGACCCCGGCGCACCGGTGCCGGTTGGCGAAGAAACCGTATACGAAATCCGCGTGCGCAATCGCGGGACTAAAGATGCCGAAGGCGTCGAGGTGATCGGATACTTTTCCCGCGGTATCGAACCGACCGGGGCCGAAGGCGGTGCAAACCACATCGCACCTGGTCAAGTCGTGTTCGTGCCGATTCCTACGATCACCCCCGGGGCTGAAATAGTGCTCAAAATCCGCGCACGCGCCGAAGCGCCCGGGAATCATGTTTTCCGCGCCGAGATGTACTGCAAAGCCCTAGGTTCACGACTGGTATCGGAGGAAGTCACGCTCTACTACCAAGATGCGTTGGCGATACCGCAAAATTTGCAGGCCCGGCCGCCGCTGGACCGCAGCATCCGTTAGCGCCCAGTAAAGCGCGCCCGGCGCCATCTTTGCAAGTAAACCATCTGCGGTTTCGCAATCCATTTTGACAAACTCGATTCCACCGTTTATTGCGGAAATTCGATTCACGTCGCCGCTTGAGTTGGAAACCTCTTATACCAATTCTAATTTGCAATAGCGCGACGCCGCGTGTTTACCCTGCGGAAAAATACACTTGATTTTGCGATATTGATGCGCTATTTCAAATTACTCAAACAGTAAATGTGGATGAACTTTTCTCTAGCCCAGGCGTTTACGCCTGGGATTAGGTGAATTCCGCAATTTCTTTCATGTAGCCCCTTTAGGGGCGGTTGAGGTCTGGACTGGATGAACCCCGTAAACGGGGTTGACATAAAAGTATATTGACGGCTTTCGGCCCCGGGCGTAAACGCCTGAGCTAGGTAAAAAATGGCATTCAAAGTTTCATTGCGGATTTTCTGTTTACAGTTTGAGAAATTAGAATTGGTATTATAATCTCTTAATATCCGGCAGCCCCCTTATGTTAGATAGCATGAGATCTTCCAATAATTACGTTTCCCAGGTCCCATCAGGCGCCTTTAACTCGGCAGCGCTGCGCCTTCGCGTGCCGGCAGGAGTAGCGATAATCGTCGTTGCCGTGTTATTCGCTTATTGCCCCTCCATCAACGGCGGATTCGTTTTGGACGACGACCGGCTTCTGACGGACAACGCTCTTATCAAAGCCCCGGACGGCTTGAACCGATTTTGGTGCACCACCAAACCCGACGACTACTGGCCGGTAACCTATACCGCCCTCTGGGTCGAGTGGCGCCTGTGGGCGATACAACCAACCGGCTACCACGTTACCAATTTGATATTGCACGTCGTCGAGGCCCTGCTGATTTGGGTCATTTTGCGGAAATTGTCCATTCCCGGTGCATTTTTGGCAGCCATGATCTTCGCCATCCACCCGGTAAACGTGGAATCCGTGGCCTGGATCGCCCAGCGGAAAAACACGATGGCGATGTTGTTTTTTTTGTTATCGATTCTGTGGTATATAAAGGCCGCCATGTCCACGGCAAGCGCGGCACCCGCACCCGCAAGCGTGGGCATGGCTCCCGCAACCGCACGTTCCCACGGAGGACCGTGGGAACGAGATACTGCCCACTGCCCACCGTCCACTGCCCACTGTTTTCCATGGTATTGGCTGAGTCTAGCCGCCTTTGTGCTGGCAATGCTCGGCAAAGGATCGGCGATGGTATTGCCGGTGTTGCTGTTGGGGATTATCTGGTGGCTGCGTCCTTTGACAAGACGAGACCTGGTGCGAACCGTGCCGTTTTTCCTGGTTGCCTTGATCCTGGCGGTGGTGAACGTGTGGTTCCAAACGCACGGTTCTGGA
>JBEKIK010000498.1:0-3069 GCA_050011795.1 Thermoguttaceae bacterium
GTAACTATTTAGCCTTATGCAGTTGATCTTGGAAAAAATTGACTATTCGGATATTACGGTGGTTTACTGTGACAAACAGAAGAGCCAACGTGATGACGAAGCGGACTATTTCTCTTGGGCCGATGCTGACCGAAGAGCAGGCCAGGGTTATCTTTCGCCAAGGCGAGGAGGCCGTGGTTTTTGCTTTGCTGCAACAGTCCAAGACTATCGCCGAGATGCAGCGGCAATTGCCGAATTCTTCGCCTGCCACGCCATCGGGGATGAAGCCGGCCTACGAAAAACCGCCGGTGAAAACTGGCAACAAACGGCTGGGACGCAAAAATGGCCATCCCGGCAGCCATCGGTCGCCGCCGGAGCGGATCGACCGGCGGGAGGAGCATCGTTTGCCAAGTTGTCCGGAGTGCGGCGGGAAGCTGAAACGCTGCCATCGCACGCGCACACGGTATATCGAGGACATTCCCGAGGACCTCAAGGCGGAGGTTGTCGAGCATACGATCCATCGCGATTGGTGTCCGAAGTGCAAAAAGAGCGTGGAGCCGGTCGTGCCCGATGCCCTGCCGCACTGCATCTTGGGCAACCGCGTGCTGGTTTTGACGGCCTGGTTGCACTACGCCTTGGGCAACACGCTCTCGCAAATCATCGAAGTCTTCAATTTTCATTTGCCCATAAAGCTCACGCCCGGCGGTCTGGTGGCTCAGTGGCGGCGATTGGCGGAAATTTTCAACGATTGGTACGAGCAAATTCATCAGGAGGGCTTGCAATCGGCGGTTTTGCACGCCGACGAGACCAGTTGGCGGGTCGCGGGAGATACGCATTGGCTGTGGTGTTTCGCAGCGAACAATCTTACCTATTTTATGATCGACCGCTGCCGGGGCAGTCCGGCGCTTTTGAAATTTTTCACTCGGGAATTTTCGGGGACTTTGGTAAGCGACTTTTGGGGCGCTTACAACAAGGTGCTCTGCGCGCACAGGCAGTTGTGCCTGGTGCACTTGCTGCGCGACTTTATGATCGTGGAACAGTACAAGCGTGCCGGCAAGCATTGGCCGAAGTTCACCAAAAAGGCGCGGCGTCTGATCCACGACGCGATCCGGATGGGCAAACGCGACGGCGTGCCGGCCGAAGAATTCGCCTCGCGTCGCGCGCGGCTGGATGCGCGCTTGCAAGAACTGATCGACATGCCTTGGGAAGATTCCCAGGCGCGGCGTCTTGTGAAGCGTCTGCGGCGGCACCAGCACGAATTGTTCACGTTTCTCGATCAAGCGGACGTTCCTTTCGACAACAACTACGGCGAACGCAGCATTCGCCCGGCGGTAATCATTCGCAAAAACAGTTATTGCAACCGCAGCGTCAACGGCGCCCATACCCAGGCGGTGCTGATGAGCATCTACCGCACACTAAAACAACGCGGTCACGATCCCATCGCCACCGTCACGAAAGCTTTGGCTGAATACCTGAAAACCGGAAATTTAACTCCCTTACCTCAAATAATCACTGCATAAGAGTAAATAGTTACAATATCTTTTCTGAACCCTGAACCCTGACCACTGAACCCTCTAATATCCAATCATTCTCATGACATCTGGAGAAATTCGTATGCTTTTGTCGAAATCTCAAAAAATTGGTTGCGTGATGTACTGGTCGGCGGCGATCATTTTGATCGCCTTGATCGTGTTTTTAATGAATAGCGCGTCGCACGGAGCTATGAGCGATTGTATCGACGCCACCTGCCGCATTACCGCCGCGGACGGCGGCGTGGGCAGCGGCTGCGTCTTCGAGATCAGCCAGGGGCGGGTATATGTGCTCACAGCGGCGCACGTGGTGGGGAAAGATCGCGCGGTTCGCTGCGAGTTCTGGCGGCAGGGACACCAATCGCTGCCGCTTGCCGGAGAGGTTATCGCCCGGTCGGAAAGCGCCGATGCGGCCATCATCGCCGTGCCGGCGGAGGTTTTTGGCGGCGTGCCGCCCAGCGCTATTCCCATTGCCCCGCGGGATTACGCCGTGCCGGCAGGCGCCACGCTCAGTTCGGTGGGGTGTGCGAACGGCACGTGGTCGACCGGCTGGAAAGGCCATGCCCTGGGTTATGACGGCGCGGACTTGCGTTTTTTGCCCGTGCCGGCCAATGGACGCAGCGGTTCGGCCATATTCGACGGCGAGGGAAAAAAGATCGTGGGCGTACTGCGGGCGCGGACGGTAAACGATACGGAAGGCATAGCCACGCCGGTGCGGAGTTTATACGACGCTTTTTCCTTTTCCACAAGCTCGAAACGAAACGACGCCGCGGCCGATGCGGTCGAGGTGCAATGTCCGGGCGGCGTTTGTCCGAGCGGCTCATGTCCGAACGGGACATGTCCGATCGGGTCGAACAACCCAGCGCAGCAGGGGAGAAATTATTATGTCTTGCCATATCGGCAAAAAGTGATGCAGGATTTGGATAAAATCGCCAATACGCCCTATCCGACGCTTCCGACGCCCGCGCCGATAACCACGAAAGTCGATCTGGATCCGATTCTTCAGGCCCAAAAGACCACAAACGACCAGCTTGGCGCGATTGCAAATCTGCTGGCCAATAAGCTGAATGAACAACCTGCGCAGCCGGCGCCGACCGATAACGAAAGCAAAACATTGTTGCAACGGATCCACGACAGGATCGAGGAGAAAACCGAGAATTCGGTGGTCGGAAAGTTCTTCGATAAATTCTCGGAGAACGGGCCGGGATTGTTCGTAATCGGAGTGACGATTTTTTTCTGCATATTTCTTTATAAGATCGTGCACAACAAACCTCTCCTGGCCGAAAAAATAGCGCCGGATTCCTTGCTCGGTCAACAAGCCAAGGAATTGCGGGAATCGCTAGCGGAAAAACTGAACAGTATGAAAAGCGAGTTTGAAACGAAATTGCAATCCGTGAAACAGGACGTCGCGCAGGTATCGAACAATGTGAAGGCCACGACCGACGCCGCCAGCGCGGCCGAAAGCGCGAAAAGCATAGCGGCCGAGGTGGCGAAGTCCGTGGCATCGGCGACAGCAAAAGCGACGTAGAACGATGATTGGCGGAAGTCTTACGGCCGCGAT
>JBEKIK010000499.1:0-2992 GCA_050011795.1 Thermoguttaceae bacterium
TCCCAACGCACTGGCAACGCGGAGCGGTGGTTGAATCCGTTGTTCAGGCGGCGGCCGCGATGGGTACATTGGCCGTTATCCGCGATTCGGACGGCGCCGGTCAGTTGGCCTCCAAGCACAAACACGTGTTTCCGCTTGTCAGCAGCCCCGAAGCGGCGGCCGATGATCCGTTTCGGACCGCGCCCGTGGTAATGGTTCCCGACTGTGCCGATATTGCGGCGGTTCAAGCTTTACTAAAGCGGCAAAACCCGGAGCGGGTAGTGGCAATCCGCATGGAGGCCTCGCCGGTCTCGGCGGAACGCATAGTTCAACTCACCCGCGAAGGGGCCGAGGTAATTCACCTGGTTTTCGACAAGCACGGGCGGGAAAGCGCAGCCGCCAAACCCAGGCACGCCCGCGACGTGTTACGCGAAATCCACCGGGCACTGGTAAAAGAAGGGATTCGCGACCAGGTTACATTGATAGCCTCGGGCGGAATCGCCCTGGCCGAGCACAAGGTCCTAGGCGCGATGGGCATCCGCGAGGTCCGCCGTTTGCGAGGCGAAACCGGCCGCGCGATGTTTTTCGAGGACTTGGAGCGGGATTCGTTTGGAAAAATCTTCGGCAAGCGAAAAAAACCGGAGGGAGCCGATTAACCATGAGCATAACGTCACAAACCAGCCCGCCCGAACATGTCCAAACCCCGGACAACTTTCTTTCTCGGCCCGATTTCGCCGAAGTTTCGCGGCAAGTGCGTCCTGCCCCGCCGCGATACCGAAACGAGATCGGCAAATACACCATCCGCCGGTCATCGAGTTGCGCCAGTTGCGGCCGTTGCGTGGAGATTTGCCCCCAGGGCGTGCATCGAATGCCCGAGGGATACCGGCAGGTCGTCCGCCCGCTGGATTATCGCTGCATCGGGCCGGATTGCGCTAAAACGGACCATTATTGCGTGGATGCCTGTCCTAACGGGGCGCTCTCTCTGGCCGATAATCCGACGTTCGAAACCCTCGGCGATTACCGTTGGACGCCCGACTTGCTGGTGAGCAATTGGTATATGGCCGAGACCGGCCGGGCGCCCGGACCGCACTTGGAGAGCGAGATCGGGGCCTCGGGCGGGGGTTTCGATCGCCTGCGATTCCGACTGCCAAAGACCAGACCGGCCGATCTCAGACGCGAGGATATATCCACCAAATTGCTGCTTAACCGGCGCAACGATTCCAGGCAAAAGATCGCCATCGACGTGCCCTGGTACGGCGGCGGGATGTCGTTCGGTTCGACCAACATCCGGGTCCTGCTGGGCAAGGCCCGCGCGGCAAAGGCATTCGGCGGATTCACTTGCACCGGCGAAGGAGGTTATCCCGAGCGGTTCGTGCCTTATGCCGACCACGTGATTACGCAGGTGTCAAGTATGCCCAAGGGGCAAAACCCGGCCTGGGCGGTCACCTGCTGGGCGACAAGAACACGCCTAGCGTGGCGGCCATGCGCGAGGCGGTGGTGGGCACGTCGCTTTTCTCGCCGTTTCCATTCCACAGCGTATATTCGGTCGAAGATCACAAGAAACACCTGGATTGGATCGCGCACGTCAATCCCAGGGCACTGCTCTCGGCCAAGGTCTCCACTCCGGTGGACGTGGACATGGTGGCGGTGGGCATTTATTATGCCGGCGCGCATATCGTGCACCTGGACGGCAGTTACGGCGGCACCGGGGCGGCGCCGAACATCGCCAAGAAAAATATCGCCATGCCCATCGAGTATGCCATAAACCGCGTACACCAGTTCCTTGTCGACGAGGGGATTCGCGAAGAGATCACGGTCATGGCCAGCGGCGGAATCCGCACCCCGGCCGACATGGCAAAGGCAATCGCGCTGGGCGCGGACGGAGTAGTGATCGGCACGGCCGAATTGGTCGCCGTGGGCTGCATCCGCTGCGGTTGCTGCGAAAGCGGCCGCGGCTGCGCCCGGGGTATCGCCACCACCGACGACGAATTGCTGGAAATGGTCTCGGTCGAGTGGTGCACCCAACGGCTGGTGAATCTTTATAGCGCATGGCGCGAGATGCTCGTTGAAATCCTGTACCGTCTCGGGCTCGACTCCGTCGCGGCGCTTCGTGGACGAACCGATTTGTTGAGACATTTGGATTATGAAGAATAGATTCAATGAAGTGGGGTGCCATGCCCACGCTTGTCGTGGGCATGATTGGAGTGCGAAAAAATCCCGGCATGTCCACGCAAGCGTGGACATGGCACCGATCAAAAACAGAATAGAACAATGTCTACGCATATAATAACAGAACGAGCGGAAAAGATCATCCAATCCCGGGCCGATTTCCGGCCATCGGGCGAGTGGTTCCACAAATCGCCCGAGGCTGAGGGCGGGTGCGGCGTCACCGGTTTCGCCTGCACCACTGCCGTGGGCGGAAAACACATCTACGAGCCTTCGATCCAAATGCGCAACCGCGGCAACGGCAAGGGCGGGGGAATCGCCGCCTGCGGACTGGTGCCCGAAGACCTGGGCGTCTCGAGCAAGGTCCTGGAAGAGGACTATATCCTGCAGGTGGCGCTCTTGGATCCGTCGGCCAAAGAGGAAGTCGAAAAAACCTGTATCGAACCATATTTCAACATTGACCAGGGCGGCATGGTCCCCACGGTGGACGATTATCGCGACGTGCCGCTGTTGGAAGTCCGGCCTCCGGACGTGGCCCGCTACTTCGTCCGCGTCAAACCGCATGTGCTGGCGAATTTTGCCGAGGAAAAAGGTTTAAAAAACCTTTCCGATCGGGACGTGGAAGACGAGTTCGTGTACCAGAACTCGCTTCGCCTGAACACGAAATACTATGCCTCGCTGGGCGACAAGCGGGCTTTTGTCATGTCGCACGCGCGTAACCTGATAATACTTAAGATCGTGGGTTACGCCGAAGCGGCGGTGCAGTACTATCGCATGCCCGACACCCGGGCCTACGTCTGGATCGCCCACCAACGATATCCGACCAAGGGCCGTGTGTGGCATCCGG
>JBEKIK010000500.1:0-2552 GCA_050011795.1 Thermoguttaceae bacterium
TGCACTAGTGGCTCCACAGCGGCCTTGGCATGTCCCTCAAGTTTACCAATCTGTTCTGCAGCCCAACCTGCATTAGAATGATCTTCTCCATTGAGTTTATTGATGAGATTTATCAATCGCTTACTTGGCAAGTCAGAGGATTGTCGCTTCACGAACTTTTGGTCCGACTCACTAAACTTTTCTATGGGAATCATTATGATTTTACCATCCTGCTTCTTCAAATGAACCTTTCCATCCTTGAATTCAACATATTCCGCCTCAACCGAAAACTTCCCATTCGAGTCAGTCCATTTTCTGGCAAATGCTATTGGTCTGCAAAACACTAGAACGATAACAACAATTATTAAGCGTTTCATTTTGGCAGCCCTTTCTATTAATTAGGAAATAAGACCTCCGCTTCGGCCAGCACTTGTTGGCGGAAATACTTGCTCAAAAAGCCAACTGTGTTTAGATCAACTTTCTGCCCCATAATTTCCGAGAGTTCAATCTGCATGGCAAAAAAACGCAATCCGGTGCGGGCACCTGGCTCGAATTCCACAAGAACGTCGATGTCGCTTTCAGGGCCAAAATCGTCGCGGAGGATGGAGCCGAAAAAACAGAGTTTCCGAATCCCATTTCGCCGACAGAACTCGGCCAGCTTTTCGCGGGGTATCTCAACTCCGTGGTAGTTCATCACCGATTCCTATTTATTGGGCAATTTTTTAAAAGGATTAAATTGCACCTAACTTTTCGATCCATGATAAAGTATTACATACAACAAAGTCAACCACCCAATGCTGATGTAAATCGCTGGGGTGGCAGTTCAACTTCCTCCCCAATATCGATTAGCCACCTGAGTTCTGAACCCTGACCACTGAACCCTTAAATCTGCTCGCCCAGCAGGACGGGCATGCGGGGGTTGCGGGTCATGATTTGATAGTAGTGCGAGGCGGGCTGGGTGAGCATGTACACGTGGGGACGGCCGCGCTCGTCGCGGACTAAAACTCCGCGGATGCCCTCGGGAATCAAGAACCAGACGCCGCGTTCCAGGCCCAAGGCGGCGGGAATGTCCACAGGCTCGGGATTCAAGTGCCGCCACAGGCCCTGTTCCAAAATTTCCCGGCGGCACCAGCCGGTGCGCGGCAGCGACGATTGCCGGCCGTCGCGGTTTCCCCAGGGAAAAATGCCCAACCGGTCGCCATACCAGGCGGGCAGTTCGGCCCGCGGATCGCGATACAGGAACCGCAACTCGTGCGAATCGCCGGGCTCGCGCAATACCAAACGCCGGCGCTGAGTGCGGAGCAGCGCTTCGGGCAATTCATCGATTGGCAGGGCAATTCCAGCGCACATGGGTTTTAAGTTCACGGTTGTCAGTTTACAGTTCACAGTTTACGGTTTACCATCCGGTTAAAGTGGGCAATAAATTGCCCACCCCTAGACATTTGCCACCCACTCTCCACTCACCACTCTCCACTCACCACTTTAAAAGCATGATTTTCCGTAGATGTCGCAAATATCGTAGGAACTGGTTTCATCGCGGTAGATGTCGTCCAGGGGCAGGGTAGCGCCGCTGCGCAGGGCGAATCGGCCCATTCGCCCGGCCGGCCAACAGATTTTGAGCAATTGCAGGGCGGCGAGATGTAAAATATGAAAATCGGCGGTGGCGGCGGAAAGGCTTACCCAATACGCAGCGCCGCCGCCGTCTTTAAATTCCAGATTCATGGCCAACCGGTCGCAATACACCTGATGATGGTCGAGGGCCTCGACCAGGCGTTCGGCATTTCGGGCGACCCAGCCGGTCAGTCGGTCCGGATCGGCGGTGGCGATGCCCAGACTCCCGCCGCGGCTGAGATTTTTATGGGCGGGGCGCAGGGTGTTCAGGGGCAGCGCCGGCGTGCCGTTGAGTTCCCACCACAAATCCTCGCCGCGTTTGGTCAGCAGGCGGCGGATCAAGCGGCGGTCGGCCCGGGCGAAATCCTCGCAGGTGCGGATGCCGTAGGGTTCCAGGCGTCGGGCGCTGCGCCGGGCGATGCCGGTGATTTTTTCCACCGGGCGGGCGCACAGCAGCAGCCGCACGTCGGCCTGGTCCACGGCCGCGACGCAGCCGAAGGGTTTGCCGGAACTGGACGCCAATTTGGCCAGGGTCTTCGAGAGCGACACGCCCACGCTCACGGGCACACCGGTCCGCTCGAGAATGGCCTGTTGCATTGTCTTGGCTTGCTGGAAATCGATCGCGGCGGCGTCGAAAAACATTTCGTCGATGGAGTAGTATTCCACGGCCGGACTGAAGCGGCACGCAACATCGAGTATGCGCCGGGAAAGGACCTCATACCACTGGAAATCGCGTTTGACGAAGATCGCCTCCGGGCAAAGGGGCAGGGCGTCCCAGATTGTCATGCCGGTGGTCACGCCGCGGGCTTTCAGTTCGTAGCTTTTGGCGATCACGCATGCGCCTTGGTTGCTTAAGACTCCCACCGCCCGGCCGCGCAGGCAGCGGTGCCGCACGCGTTCGCAGGAGACGTAGAAGCAATCGGCGTCGAGATGTGCAATGCGTCTTGTCATATACATTAGTA
>JBEKIK010000501.1:0-2916 GCA_050011795.1 Thermoguttaceae bacterium
CGACTACCGTTACTTTCCCGATCCCGACCTGGCACCGGTCACAGTCACCGACGAGGAAGTCGAGCGAATCCACACATCCCTGGGCGAATTGCCCGCCGATCTGCGCACCCGCCTGGAAAACACCTACGGCATCACCCCTTACGACAGCGACGTGCTTGTAAACCAAGGCCGGGCGCTGGTGGATTATTACATCCAACTGGCCGACGCCTGCGGCGACGGCAAAATGGCCGGCAATTGGATGCAACAAGACGTGCTCCGCGTGTTGAACGAACAGCAGATCGATATCTCGAAATATCCCCTTCGCCCCCAGACGTTGGCCGAACTCTTAAAACAAGTCCGCGCAGGCAAACTCGACACCAGCCGAGCCCGCGAAGTCCTCTCCGACATGCTCGCTTCCGGCCGTTCGGTAGCCGAGTCCGTCAAAAACCTGGGCATCCAGCAAGTCGACGAATCCGCCCTGGTCGATCTATGCCGCGAACTCCTGGCGGCCAACCCCAAAATCGCCGCTGAAGTAAAAGCCGGCCAACAAAAAGGCATCGGACAACTCATCGGCCAGGCCAAAAAGAAAAATCCCAACGTCAACCCGAATCGAGTAAGGAAGATTTGTTTGGACCTAATCGAGAAGGAGACGTAAATAAAATACGTAAAGAATCATGACCATTTATTCGGCAAGAGCTCTAAACATGTGGTCTTTTTTATTTGTCGCCATGGGAACATCCATCTTGATGTCGGGCTGTTCAAATAATGATGACATGTCACCGAAAGTCCTTGAACAACAAAGATTAAATGCGATAATATCAAAACGTAACCAAGATACGCTCGATAAGATAAATCAAAAAGAAAAGGAAATAGCCAGGAGGGAAAAAGACGTCCGTGATGCTCTGATTAAAATAGAAACCAAAAATAAAGAACTAACCACTCGGGAGAATAATCTAAAAGATTATGCAAAAGAGCTGTCCAAAAGAGAAGATAACAATCCTCATCTGCCGGAAGCGTTGGAAACGGAACTGGATAAAGAACTTGACGATGCTATAGCCAAAAATCAGAGTAATTCTTCTATTCGGGCCATTTATAATAAATATTACGAACTGGCCGGGACTCTATGGTATAACAACATAAAAAATTATCTGCAACAAAACGACGTGATTCATATAAATTCCGATGAAGAATTTGAAAAAACCGCTAAAGAATCCGTGGAAAAATTCATGCAACTCAACACTAGCCGCGATGATTTCCTTGAAATTGAAAAAAGATATATCGATCTCCAATCCGCTAAAAAACAAGAAAAATAAAAAGACTTTGGACAACTAATCAGCCAGGCCAAAAAGAAAAATCCCAATGTCAACCCCAACCGCGTGCGCGAAATCTGCCTGAAATTAATGGAAAAGGAAATTGGAGATTAGGGATTGGGGATTATTTAGGAAAAAATGAGAAGAGATGAGGCCCGACCCCATTCCTAAGTGGGAATAGGCTCAACTAATGTCCAAACGAAGAAAATCCACTAATCAGTCTGCTTCTCAATCAAGACAGGAACCGTTTTTCACATTGGCGCCACACTACCTCGTGCTGGCAGGAGTAGCGCTAATCATCATCGCTACATTCATTGCTTATCTGCCCTCCATAAGCGGCGGCTTTGTGTTGGACGACGACGCACTTCTGACAGCAAACAAGCTCGTCAAAGCCTCCGACGGCCCATACCGATTCTGGTGCACCATAGACGCGCCAGACTACTGGCCGGCGACCAATAGCACATTCTGGATCGAGTGGAGGCTTTGGGGCATGAACTCTACTGGGTACCGCGTTACCAACCTGATATTGCACATCGCCGAGGTGCTACTGATTTGGCTGATTTTGCGGAAATTGTCTATTCCCGGGGCATTCTTGGCAGCCATGATTTTCGCCGTGCATCCGGTAAACGTGGAGTCGGTGGCCTGGATCGCCTCGCGGAAAAACATGATGGCGATGTTGTTCTTTCTTTTGTCGATTTTGTGGTATTTGAAGGCCGACATGCCCACGGTAAACGTGGGCATGGCACCCGCGCGTTCCCACGGAGGACCGTGGGAACGAGGAAACATGGAAATCCCCTCGCCACTCGCCACTGTTCACTGTCCACTGTCCACTGTCCACTGTCCACTCTTCTATTGGCTGAGCCTGGCGGCGTTCGTCTTGGCGATGCTTAGCAAGGGATCGGTGGCCATGTTGCCGCTGCTGCTTTTGGAAATCGTCTGGTGGCAGCGCCCCATGGGGACTGTCCGCTTTTGTTGGTCACGGCGCGATTTATTACGCATCGCCCCGTTTTTCGCGGTTGCCGCAGCGCTGGCCGGCGTGAACGTGTGGTTCCAAACACACGGCACGGAAGTAATAATCCGCAGCGCCGGTTTTACCGAGCGGCTGTTGGGGGCGGGCGGTACGGTGTGGTTTTACCTTTACAAGGCGGTCGTGCCGCTAGACCTGGCCTTTGTCTATCGGCAGTGGCGGATCGAAATTGGCAATCCGCTGTGGTGGCTGCCGCTTTTGGCAGCGTTGGCCGTCACGGCCGCGCTGTGGCGGTATCGGACAAGCTGGAGTCGAGGGATTTTGTTCGCCTGGGGGTTTTTTTGCATGTCACTGGTGCCGGTGATGGGATTTACAGACGTGGGATTCATGAAACATTCGCTGGTGGCCGACCATTATCAGCACATTGCCATTATCGGAGTGGTTGCCCTGGTTGCGGCGGGCTTCGGCTTATGGCGTGGGCGGGTGCAAGGCGGATTGCGTTCGGCCTTGACCGTGGTTGCCATTGCGGCGGCCGGCGCTTGTGCATTTCTGACCTGGCGGCAAAGCGGCCTGTATCGCGACGCCGAGACGCTGTACCGCTTCGCCCTGGAAAAAAATCCGGACTGTTGGATGATCCAAAACAACATGGGCAAAAGATTA
>JBEKIK010000502.1:0-2538 GCA_050011795.1 Thermoguttaceae bacterium
TTGTCCATACAAAGACCGCCCCGCTATCCGAGTGACCAGCGCCAACGAAACCCGCCATCCGGACAACCAACCGATATTAGGCGGCAAGGAAGATTATTCCCAAGGTTAAGTTTTGAAAAAAACCGCCCGCAATTTCGCAATTCATTATAAATAAATTCGTTCATTTCGTTTCGATTTTCTCGGGCGCGAGTTCCAAACGCAAATAATCGTATAGAATGCCCTGCCTCCAATCGAAGACTTGGGGAGTCAGTTTAATAACGTTCGTACCGGGCTTAAGGAGCGAAGCGTCGAACGTCAAATCCCGTTCGCACCAATATCCGCGAATCCCGTCCCAATGCATCACGCCGGTCTGCGGCAGACGGCCTGTCTGGCCGATGGATTTGCCGTTTAAGGAGGCCCACAGGTTGTTGCCCGCGCTCCCGCAGATGCCCAGTCGCAACACGGCCTTGCCCGTGGACGCCTCGGGCATGTCGAAAGTAATCGACCATGGCGCGGGATCGACGTAGTCGTCCTCGATTATCGGCGGCTGGCAATAGTTCCAGTCCTTGCGCCAATCGCTCTTGCCGATCACGAAATTCACGTCTTTGGGAAATTCCTTGGGATAATCGTAGTAAAGCCCCCATTGCCAATAATTATCACCGTGCCGGAATTCCGCCGCGCTGCGGTCCGGGATGCCGATTTCCCAGACCATGCGCCCGTAACGCTTCGGAGTCCATTGCAGAGAACCTAGATCGAGCGTCTGCCCGGCGGCGACCTTTACGTCCGCCACGCTAAACTCGCCCAGCACGCCGTCGGCTATGGCGTGGAGCGTGTAAAGGCCGGGCCGAACGTTCCGAATGGTAAAACGCCCTTCCGCATCGGCACGGGTCCAAAACTGGTAATGCTTGGCGTTGCGTTGCCAGTCCACCATGTTTTGCCCGCCGCCGGACGACATTCGTCCCGGACCTGCCGCGGCGTAATCCGGCGCGGTCAGTCCCACTTGAATGTTTTTCGCATGTAAATTCGGATCCAGCGGATCGCTGATCGCAATCCGGCCGCTGGCCGTTGCCCGGCCCGAGGCGGGCGGATAGGCCGGGTCCGAAACCCAGGCGTAGGGCCATGCTTCCGATTCCTTTGCCGCGTGCGCAAGCGCGTCCTTCCACATCGCTTCATGGTCCGAAGCCGTATTGCAGTACAGCAGGAACGGACCGATGACTTTTGTCCACTCCTCGTCTTTGGCGATGCCGAACGAACTCCCTCCGTAGTGGCTGCCCAACCACATATTTAAAAGCGTGGGCAGGCCGCCCGGATTACAGTCCAGATGGCCGGTGAGTTCGACTTTCGTGGGGCCCCCGGCGATGTATTCCAAGCTGGGGTTGATCATCCAAAGCCCCACGTGATCTTTTGTGCTCGACCAGCCGTAAGCGGGAGTTTCCGCCAATATGGCCGAGTAATTGTACTTGTGCTCCACTTCGCCGGCGTGTACTCCGGTGGTCATCCGCCGTACCTCTTTCATATTCAGTTCGACGCCGCGGTCCCAGTCGGCACCCGAGGGCATTACGCGCCGACGGTTGGCATCCACGGTCATATAATCGAAAATATCCGGATTGAGTTTCACGGCGTAACGGGCTTCGCCCATGGAAAAGGGGGGATATCCGTTATGGTGGTTCCAAATCGAGTAGGCGTAAATCCAATGTTCGCCGCGGCCCAGCGCGTAACGACATTCCACATCGGCCGGAAGATCGGACTCCGATTCTTCGTTATATTTGCTCTTGCAGGAAATCTCGCCCCTGGCGCCGCCGTTGGTTTTAGGGTCGATGCTCATCGAGAATTCGCGGCGCGAGCCGAACCCGGATATCCGGCCGAACCCGTAGAAACCGCCCACCATCGACCAATATCCCCGCCCTTGCCGCAACAGGTCCAAGTCGCGGTATTTCAGCGAAACAAGATTTCCCGACCGCTTTTCAATCCGGGCCGAAATAACGCCGTTGGCCAACGCGAACGACGATTGGTCTTCAGAAAGGGTCACCGCGGCGTCGTTGTCTTTGGAAGCGCCGGGTGCACCTTCGGCGGCCAATACCATGCCTGCGTTCAATATACATGTGGCGCAAAAGACGGAACAAACCTTAATAATTCGTATCATGGATGCGTACTCATACGACTTTGTTTTCCCCCCGCACCCAGGTTAATACACAATCAAGCCTCTATGTTCCAATTACCAATTTACCTATTACCTATTAACTATTACCTACTCCTACCATCCCATTACCATGTTCGACTCGATCACCTTGCGGGAGTGATCCAGATCGGAACCGGTTTTTTGCATGTAGAGACGAATGGCGTGCAACTTGTCGCCGGCGGCCTTGGATAAGCAATCCCGGGCCGTATGGCAGGGGTCGGCGGCCCCGCTGATGCCCAACGCCGCCTTGGAGATCACCCAGGTATCGCGTGGACGGCGGGTAACGCGGATCTGCGATTCGTGAGGATAGCTTTCCTGAACCACTTGGGTTGCGGCCTCTTCGTCGGCCGCCCAAGTAATGATGATGTGCGACTCGGTTT
>JBEKIK010000503.1:0-2561 GCA_050011795.1 Thermoguttaceae bacterium
AGTCCATGCCGCTTGAGGCTTTCGCACCAGTCCCCGCCGCGGTGAATATCCACGCCCACGTAGCTTAGTTTTCGGCGGATATCCACTTGAGGATACGTCCCGGCCAAGGTCAACACGATATTGCCCAGCGGTTGATTGTTTTCAGCCGCCAGGGCCAAACTATCAAGAATGATCGCCGCGTGCCTGCGGCGCATGAGCCTTGTAAATCCGGGCAAGTTGAATGTAGCCCAGCCCAAAAAACAAAATATCACATAACCCATCAGCCAAATAAACAACAGGTATAACGGCAGAAAAATAAACCAGGTTTGCATTATAAAATTCGACGCTCTCAGTAACGCCGTTGTTATGCCCGGCAAAGGGGCCCTAAAATCACGAAACACTTTTTCGTAGCTGGGGACCACCCTTATAAGCAAAAAAGTCAGGATGCCCGTGCCTATGATAATCACCATGCCGATATAAAGCAGCTTGACCAACAAGGAGTTCCAAATGACGCTGAATAAGTCTCGTGACAACACCGCTTGACGCAACGATTTGGCCAATGCGCCGGAGTCGTATCCCACGCGGATCATGGGCAAAACCCTGGCAGGCAAAATGCCCGGAATTTGCTCCACGGCATCGGGCAGTGGAACGCCTGAGGCCAGCAGTTTGGCTAATATCCGGGCTTTTTCGGCCATTCGTCCGCTGCTTTCCCGGGCAAAGGCCTCGATAGTCGGAACCAAGGGAATCATTTTTTCGGTGGAAATGGCCATCGACCACAGCAGGGCGTTCTGTTGCGAAAGGTAATGCGGCCGCACGGTTGCGGTCATCACGATGCCCACCGGGATCAAGATCGCCATGATGATCGCTGCCATCGAGAAAGTAAAACTGGACAGTCCGGATGGCGAAGTAATAACCATGCCCATTATCCCGCCGATAATGATTGCCCAACACCCAAACAAAATAAGCAAGTGCAACCTGTCATTGCTAATTTTTCTCTGTCCGGACGCATAGCGCAACGCGAACAATCCTGCGATCGCCAGCACCGTTAGCGTCAAGTAAAAAATGAACAGGTTTTCTTGACTTATCGAAAAAGTAACGCCGAACAGTCTGGATGGCGAAATAATAACCATGCCCATTATCCCGCCGATAATAACAGCCCAACACCCCAGTAAAATAAGCAAGTGCAACCAGTCACTGCTAATTTTTCTCTGTCCGGACGCATAGCGCAACGCGAACAATCCGGCAATCGCCAACACCATTAGCGACAAGTAATAAATGAACAGCTTTTCTTGACTTATCAACATATTTATTCCCATGCCCATACAATTGCGCCCTCTAAATCCCGCCGATTTTATTCCCGCCGGTTAAGCAGTTAATTAATGCTATCATTGGCATAAATAATCCCATCACAAGTAAACCGCATAGGAAAACGACCACAAGGAAGGTAGCGGGCAATAAAAATACTTCCAGATTTCTGCCTTGCGTGTTTGCCCGGCCCTCGAACATTTCGGCGGCCGATTGGAATGCCTCCCCCAGCGTCGATGCCTTTTCGCCTAATTCGATCAAAGGCAGCAAATCGGCCGAGAATTGCGGTCTTGCCCTGATGCTTTCGCCGAGCGAACGGCCCTGCTCGATTTCCGCCGCCGTCTTGCGGCACGCCCTGGCAAGATAAGCGTCCCGCACACCTTTGGCAGTCAAACGCAACGCTTCGGGCAGCGGTATTTTTTGTTGCAAAAACATCGCCATTAAACGCGAAAACCGCGCCATCTGACTCCATTTCAACGGAGGCCCGATGAACGGCAGCAGGTAAAACGCCGGCGCCACCCAGGAGCTTACAGTCCAGGTGCCCAAAATCAAGGGAATGAACAACATCAACAGCGTTATCACCGTCAATACGCATGCAACAGGTCCGGCCCCATTGAGCACCACTATTGTTATTCCGGGAAGATTTGTTTTGAAACCTCTAAATATGTGTTCAAACTGAGTCGTGATATAAAAATAAGCCAATATCGCTAAAAAACTCATCATAATCATCAACAAAGTCGGATAAGCCAGATTCAGCCATACCTGTCTGCGCAACTCGTATTGCGTCCGCTCCAGGTCCACGAATTGTTCCAATGCCTCGGCCAGATGTCCGCTGCGGATCCCGGCGGTAATTAGTCCCCGAAGGTGGACCGGCAATCGCCCGCCGATGTTATTAATGGCATCTTCTAGCGACACGCCCTGTTCCACCTTATCCGCCAGATCGAGCAACACCGGACCGAGCCGGCGCGTGGGCCATTCCTCGGCCAATGCCCGCAAACCAGCCGGCAGCGGCAGGCCCGCCTGGGCCAATTCGGCCAGGCCGGCAGCCAACTCGGCGGCCTCGGCGGTCGAAAGTCTCATTGACGAATTGCTGTTGGGTGAATCGGCCGAACTCATGTCGATAATCCTCGTTCCAAGGCTCCGCCTTGGAACGTAGCATGTTCCCAGGCGGAGCCTGGGAACAAGTTTAACGTAACTATACCTATCGTGCCAATGCGCGGAGCATGGTGGTATAGGGTACAAACAAAGTCAAGGCATATAAACACGTTATCACGCCG
>JBEKIK010000504.1:0-2583 GCA_050011795.1 Thermoguttaceae bacterium
GTCGATATGCCCGTGATGCGTGGTCCACATCAGGGGCGTTTCTCCGGTGCGATTCGTTGCGTTTGGATTTGCGCCCGCTTCGATGAGCAACCGCATTGCATCCACGCGGCCGTTTCCGGCGGCCTTCATCAAGGCGGTCGATCCGAATTGGTCGGCCAAATCCGGTTTGGCGCCCGCCTCCAGCAGGATTTCCACCGCGGAACCATGTCCGTGAATGGCCGCCCGCGCCAGGGCCGTTGCCCCCAAATTGTCGGTTGCGTCCGGTTCCACCCCGGCGGTCAGCAGGGCTTGGATGATCTCGGTATTACCCTCGGTGGCGGCTTTCATCAGTGCCGTTATGCCGTGTACTGAAATTGCGGATCGCGGCTTTGTGGCCGCATTGTAATCGGCGCCAGCGTCGATGAGAATTCCCGCAAGGGAGACGTCGCCGTCCGCGGCGGCTTCCATTAGCGCCGTGGTCCCGTCGAAATCGGCTATGTTGGGATCCGCGCCGTGTTCGAGCAGGATCTTGACCGGTTCGGCATGGCAATGCACAACGGCCATGAACAGGGAGGTTCTTCCCCGGTTGTCTTGTGCATTTACCTGCGCGCCGTGCACGATGAGGATGTTTGCTATCTCGCTGTGGTTGCATGCGGCGGCCGACATGAGCGCCGTGTGCCCTTCGTTGTCGGCTTGGTGCGGATCGGCCCCGGCCGAAAGCAGCTTTTCGACCACGGCGCGATGGCCCCGGGCGGCAGCGAATTTTAGCGCCGCGGCGCCGCTTATGCGCCGCGCATTTGGATCGGCGCCGGATAGCAGTAGGATTTCGACCGCGTCGGCGTGGCCGTTGGCGGCCGCTTTCATCAAGGCCGTAGCGCCGTGGTTGTCCCGCGCGTCGATTTCTACGCCCCGGGCCAGGAGGATTTTTATCGCGTCGAAAGCGCCCCCGCGCGCCGCATACAGCAGCGGAGTCGCTCCGCTTTCGTCGGCGGCTTTCGCATCCGCGCCGGCCTCCAACAAGGCTTCCACCACCGAGGCATGGCCCTCGGCGGCCGCCTTCATTAATACGGTTATTCCAAAAACTGTGGCCGTGTTAGGATCCGCGCCCGCTTCCAGCAACGCCAATACCGAGTCGCGCCGTCCGTAAACCGCCGCCCAGTCAAGCGCAGTGGCCTGTAAGCTGTCCTGGGCGTGCGGATCGGCGCCCGCCTCAAGAAGCTTTCGCACTATCTGCGTATGGCCCTCTGTTGCCGCTTTCATCAGGGCAGTGGAGCCGTGCACGGGCAGCAATTCCCGCGCTACGGTCTTTGCGTTCGGATCGGCGCCGGCCTCCAGCAGAGCGGTTACCATCTCGCCCCGGCCTCCGGCAACAGCATGGTGCAGCGTCGATAGACCGGCGATATCGGCGGTATTCGGATCGGCGCCCTTTAAGAGCAGGGCCTGAACCACGGAAAAATGACCATGAGCGACCGCCTGCGACAAAGCGGTGACGCCAAGATCGTTTTGCAGGTTCGGATCGGCGCCGTGTTCCAACAGGGCTTCAACCGCCTCCAGGCGTCCGTTCCTGGCCGCGGCGATCAATGCCGTTATGCCGCGCTGATCGGTATTCGGATCGACTCCGGCATCGAGCAGTGCCTTTGCCACGCCATAGCTGCCGTGTGCGGCCGCCAACACGAGCGCCGCGCCGCCGTCTTCGCCCGGCGCACTGGGATCGACGCCCGCGTCGAGCATTTCCTTGACCGCCGATAAATCGCCGGCCTCGCAGGCGGATAGCAGTTTCTCGCTCATTGTGATGCAACTTTCAGAAAAGCAATATCAATGAATTTTGTATACTTCCCGCATCCAGGCCGTGGTCCGCCGGATGCCTTCTTCCAGTGTGCACGAGTCCTTGTGTCCCAAGTCGCGGGTAGCCTTGGAAGCGTCGACGTTTTTCCTGACGGTCGTCAGTATCTCGGAGTCTCGATATTGAACCAAACCGGGATCGGCCCCCGTGACCTTCAAAATGGTGTCGGACAGATCCTCGATCGTATGCAGGGTTTTGCCGGCTATATTGTAGGTTTCGCCCGGCTTGAAATTATCGACGATGCGGCTCAGCGTGTTCACGGTATCGGAAAGGTAAGTGGAAGTCCGCGAGTGGCCGCGGTACACGATCCAAGGCAAGCCCTTTAGCGCGCAATACAAAAACCGGCAGTTGACCGACCGATACGGGCTGTAGTACTCACCGGGTCCGTAGGTGTTGAACAGACGCACGACCACGGTTTCGGTCTGATGCGCAATGACGGAATTGCGGACCTGCATTTCGTTGACCCATTTTGACATCGCGTAGTCGTTCATTTGCTTGACCTCGTGCTCATCCATGACCGACTCCACCATCAGATCGGGCCAATCGCCGTAAACTTCGGAGGAGGAAAAATGGATCAGGCGGAATTTGAGCTTCTCTTGCAGCCGAATTACGTGCTTTGTGCCGATGGCGTTGGATTTCCACAAGTTTTCATAAAAATCCTCGCCGTTCCAGCGCCCGAATTCAGCGGCGCAATGGTACACGTAGTCGAAAGGCCCCATCGCGTCAAACAGACGCTGCAATTGGCGGATTTCGCCCACGTC
>JBEKIK010000505.1:0-2594 GCA_050011795.1 Thermoguttaceae bacterium
ATTGCTGATGGCCGCGTATCAGGACCAACTAAAGGCCCTGGGATTTGCCGGACTGGGCCTGCGTGCGGCCCCCCAACCTCAAAAGGAGACCAACGGTAAATTCGTCGGCTCGGCGAAGTGCGAATCCTGCCACGAGGAATCTTACGCTATATGGAAAAAAAGCCTTCACTCCAAAGCATACGATACCCTGGCAAAACTCGACCCCCCGCGGAATTTCGATCCCGAATGTGTTAGTTGCCACGTTGTCGGCTGGAATCCCACAAACTTCTTCCCCTATGAAGGCGGATTTGAAAGCCAGGAAAAAACGTCAAAACTCACCGACGTGGGCTGCGAATCCTGCCACGGCCCGGGCGAAAAACACCTGGCCGCCGAATCCGGCAGCAGCGAGGCCTTCATGCAAAAATACCGCATAGCGGTACGGCTGACCAAAGCCGACGCGAAAAAATCCTTCTGCGTCTCCTGCCACGACGGCGACAACAGCCCGGATTTCAACTTTGAAACCTACTGGCCCCTGGTGGAACACTACGAAACAAGCAAGCCGGACGCGAACGGCCAAAAATGAGGAACATGAGGCATCACGAGGGGTGGGCAGTTTACTGCCCACTTTTATTTTCCTCGCGTTTAGCCCGGCGGGCACCATCGGGCACCGATCGGGCACCATCGTCCAGCGATGGTCGGCATGGTCGCGGCCGGAGCATGGATTTTCACAATGCGGGAGAATGTTATCTGATCGAAAAGGGGATCACAATGGCCGAAGAAAAACTTCCCCAGGTTGGAGGTGTTGGTTTCGAGGGACTGAAAAAGACCAACGACTACGGGGCCGAGTATTGGAGTGCTCGCGACCTTCAACCACTCTTGGGTTACAACCATTGGCGAAGCTTTGAAAAGGCCATTCAAAAAGCTGTAACCTCTTGTGAGCAATCGGGTAACGAACCAGCATATCATTTTGCGCGCGCAAAATGATCGATATCGGCAAAGGAGGCATTCGAGAAGTCTCCGATTTCCAGCTTTCCCGTTTCGCCTGTTACCTAATTGCCCAAAATGGCGATCCCCGCAAGCCGGAAATCGCCAGCACCCAAAAATACTTCGCCATCCAGACCCGACGCCAAGAGATGTCCGATCAAGCCGCCTTGCCTTTACCGATCAGCCAGAGCAGAATGGGGGCAGCCACGTAGATCGAACTGTAGGTGCCGGTAATCACGCCCACGATCAAGGCGAAAGACAGGCCTCGCAGGGCCTGCCCCGCGAAAAAGTAGAGCACCACTATCACGATGAACACGGTGAGTGAAGTAAGCAGCGTCCGGCTTAGCGTTTGGTTGGTGCTAAGGTTCACCATTTCGGCGGTCATGTTCGGATCCTTGCCGCGGACCTCGCGGATTCGGTCGAAAACCACGATCGTGTCGTTCACCGAATAACCGATGATGGTCAAGAACGCGGCGATAATCGGCAAGTTGATTTTGAACGGATCGATGTACAACCATCCGAAATAAGGCGCAAGGTAATAGCTGAAGGCGATCCCGCCGAGCATGACCAAAACGTCGTGGATCAGGGCTATCACGGCCGCCAGCCCGAAAGCCACGCCCTGGAATCGAATCCAAAGATAAAGGATAATCAACACCCAGCTTGCCATAAGCGCGTACATGGCCTGATACCTGGTGGTAACCGCCACTGCGCCGCCGATGGCGTTTGAGGCCGGAAAGTAAGGCGATTGGCTGAGTTTCTGTTTAACGGACTTGAAAACGTCCTCGGCCTTTTCCGGAGGCAGACCGATCTTTACGGTCCAATCAGGGTAAGTCGTCTTGCTTTCCTCTTTGTAATTTTTATCGTTGGCTTTGATTTCCAGCGGTATATTCTTCTCCTCGAACTTTTTTTCCTGAAGCGCTTCTTTCAAGAGATCTTCCACGCTTTGGCGGTCGAGTTTTTCAGAAAAATGAAGTTGGGCTCCGGCGCCGCCCGCGAAAGGATCGGCGATTTGCACCGCTTTTTTTTCTCCGCCGGTAATTGTTTCTGCGGGCTTTTCGGCTGTAGGCTTTTCGGCTGTAGGTTTCTCGGCTGCGGGCTTTTGGGCTGTAGGCTTTTCGGCGGCTGGTGTCGACGACGGTTTCGCCTGCTCGGTTGCCGCGGCGTCAGGCGGCGCGGCCGCGATCGCCTCGACCTGGCCGAATATCAGCGGCATTGCAGTTACGACCGCCATCAGGTTCGAGGACCTGAAGGAGCGGCTGGATTGTTTTTTACCGCCGGGTTCGTCCGGTTTGGCGGGCACGTCGGGCAGTTTGGCTGGAACAGAGGCGGGCTCGATCTTCTCGGCCGGCTTTTCCGCAGGTGTTTCCTCTTTCGGCGGCTCTTTTTCCGTCTTTGCAGGCTCAATCAAAGAAACCTTCTTCACCTCCATCTCGTTGATGGCCAGTTTGCCCGCAAAGACCGTCCTGAGTTCTTCCTTTACTTGCTCGATGTTGGTATTCGAGGTATTTACCTCGAATCGCACATTCTTTTCCTGCTGGCCGACGCTCACTTCGCTTATGGTCACATCAGGGAAAATTTTGGGCATATTTTCCAGTTTATTGCGGATGTCGGCTACGTCCTGTGACTTGTTG
>JBEKIK010000506.1:0-2597 GCA_050011795.1 Thermoguttaceae bacterium
TGGGTGTGCATCCGAAAACTATCAGCCGGGTCTACACGGTGTTCGAGATGTCCCTCCAGCCGATAGTTATTATGGTTCTCATGGCACGGTACCGGGTAATCAGATAAATCCCCTCTTCTCAAACAATTTGGGACAAAATGGTTTTTAGTGTTCCGAAGCGATCGTCTGTTTTCGCAGTCCCCGCGCCCAGAGTGTGAGCCAAATAACCATCAGCGCCATTAGCCATAGGCACATCTTGAATATCGCCGCGATCCAAAACCATAAATTCTGGACGTACGACCAACTGATGCCGGGTCCCCATAGATTCAGTAGCCATTCCGGCCGGGCATTCATGATAAACAGGTAAGCGATCCACTGAATCGCCAGAAATATTGCGGCCACTAGCAGCGTCCACCATCCGGCGACTGCCGCCGCTCTGACCTTTTTTTGGAAAATGTCATTAACATCGTTCATGGCAAAAATCCTTTCCGAAATTCCGTCAAGCATACCTGATACAAGAATATGATGGAAGAATAACAGTCGCTTTACTGCCACACTTTTAATTCAACCGCGCCCCGATCAAGGATGAGGAATCCGCCATCGTGCGGCCCTTTGTATAGCGTCCAATAGTTCAGCGGCATCTCCGGGCTGACGCACCAGGGGCGAGTGAATCCATACGGAGCGTCGCCCAGCGTCCGCAACTCGCGATCCGGATCGGTCGACAAGACATAGTGCGCAACCGGAATCGGCGGAAGATCGCTCTTCCCGTTGTCTGCTGAAGGGCAGGACATTATCTTCGGGCGCAAATAAGCGAACGAAGATATTTCGCCGGGGTTTAGCGACGGACGTCTTTTAAAATCATCCGCCGCGGCCTTCATTTCTACTCCCACAAGATTGTCGATTGCCCAGCCGCCAACCGAGTCCGGTGTGGCCTTGGAGATTTTTCCCGACCCAATCGATAATTGATGGAGGTTGTTTCCGCAGACCGTTCGATTAGCCGATTCGCGGGCATGTTGCAAGGCGGGCATGAGAAGCCCCAGCATGATCGAGATGATAAACATCACCACGAGCAATTCTATAAGAGTCGCTCCCGACCGTGGCGATGGGTACGAAACTTTATTTCGCCGCATTGCGTTACCCCCGATCCGCCAACCAGATGATCCGGCCGTTATCCCGGGCAATCAGGTTTCCCGACGCCTTCTATTATAGCCAAGATTGTAACCACCAATAGGAGGGTTTTAAGCAAAATTCATTACAAAATCGAATCAGTTGGTAACGGACTATACCCGGTTGCGAATGCCCCCACGGATGGTTTATAATTATCGCATTAAAATCAAAATACCTAAGACCGTTATATCCGATTTTTAGGAGAACGACCGGTGCCAAAAGGCAAATTTGTATTTACCAGCGAAGCGGTATGCCAGGGCCATCCGGACAAGTTGGCGGACCAGATTTCCGACGGCATCCTCGACGCCTTGATAGCCAAGGATCCATTAAGCCGCGTGGCATGCGAGACGATGGTCACCACCGGAATAGCCATCGTGGCCGGCGAAATCACCACCCAGGCCGCCATCGACTATCCCGAGGTCATTCGCCAGGCCATCCGAGAGGTGGGCTATACCGACGATCGGATGGGCATTTGCGCCGATACCTGCGCAATCATGCTCTCGCTGGACCGGCAAAGTCCGGATATCGCCATGGGCGTGAATGAAGATCAATCGAAAGGAAAAGATATCGGGGCTGGGGACCAGGGATTGATGTTCGGATACGCCTGCAATCATACGCCCGAACTGATGCCACTGCCTATCCAGTTGGCCCATCAAATTCTCGATCGCCTGACGCTGGCCCGGAAAAAAAATGAAGTCGATTGGCTGCGCCCGGACGGCAAGGGCCAGGTGACCGTGGAATACGAGGACTATAAACCGAAGCGCATCGACACCGTGGTGGTATCCACGCAGCACACGCCGGAGGCGAGCCAGAAGCAGATCCGCGAGTTTATAATCGAGAAGATCGTCAAGCCGCTGTTGCCCCCGCAGTTGGTTAAAGGCGAGATTACTTACCTCATCAATCCGACGGGCCGCTTTGAAGTCGGCGGGCCGCACGGCGACTGCGGGCTGACCGGGCGGAAAATCATCGTCGACACCTACGGCGGTTGGGCACGGCACGGCGGGGGGGCGTTCAGCGGAAAGGATCCCACCAAAGTCGACCGCTCGGCCGCATACATGGCCCGGCATATCGCCAAAAACATCGTGGCCGCCGGCCTGGCCGAGTCCTGCGAATTGCAATTGGCTTATGCCATCGGCGTTTCCGAACCGGTCAGCGTGTATGTCGACACCAAGGGCACCGGCAAGATAGACGAGCCAAAACTGTGCAAAATCGTTCGCGACCTGTTCCCGCTGACGCCCGGTAAGATAATAAAATATCTCGATTTGCGCCGGCCGATTTATCGCAAACTGGCGGGAAGTTGCCATTTCGGTCGCAGTGAGCCTGAATTCACCTGGGAAAGCACCCACCGGGCCGCCGAATTGGCCAAAGCCGCCGGATAAAGGATGATGGCGGAAGGATGAAGGATGAATTCTGAATGATGATTGCTGAATAAATCGATGAAAACGCTTGCG
>JBEKIK010000507.1:0-2622 GCA_050011795.1 Thermoguttaceae bacterium
ATGGCGCGGCGATCCAGGACCGCTGGGTGGAATCAATTTCATGGGTCATGGGTATAATCCTCATTGGGTAAGAGAGCTCCGGCACAAGTCGACGTGCGGCGGCTCCAGGACCAAAACGATAATTGATAAATAAATATGGTGCGTGCCGAATTGTTAATTACATCAATTATTCTGTCAACGCCCAAACAATACATCTTTAATCACCGGCACTGAAAAAGCAATTGCCTGTACCGCTTGGAATATCACACCGCCATTAAGTGGGGAATGACGCAAGATCGACATAACATCATATCGTATATAATGTTACGTTTCTTCGGTAATCGACATATCCGAAGATGTGACGTGGGGGACGAATGGAATTCGGATTGGATGAACTTCAGTGATTGCGCTGCCTGAATCAATGCGGTACTGTCGAACGGCAGTTTTCACTTTGCCAACTTCTTCTTCTGCTTCTTGTTCTGCTTTGATGCCTAAAGCATTTTGAGTTTCCCGTACTGCCGCGATATATGCCAGGAGTTCAGGATTTGCCGGTTCCAGTTTTTGCCACTGGTCAAGCACGGGTTTGGCCGCCTCGGCCTGGCCGTTTGAAAGCAAGGCGACCGCCAGCCAGCGCAGACATAACTTGCTGCGGCAGCCCATCAGATAAGCGCTTTGCAGATCGGTCAAAGCGGGCGTCCATTCTTGTTTTGCCGCTTTGCATGCGCCGCGAATGGCCAAGATGAGCGGGTCTTCCCTACTGGAAAGCATTCCGCCGCGTTGTGCCACTTTGACACCCTGTTCGGCATTACCGGTTTTGATATGGGAATCGATGGCCAGGCGCAGTAACCGGGCCGATTGCGGATGGCGATCCAATGCTTCTTCCAATACGCGGCAGGCTTCCTCGTCTTTACCTTGCAATTGGAGCGCAATGGACAGGCACGATGCGGCCACTTCCGGCAATTCGCAAAGGTGCCAGATCGACGAATTGGTCTGCCCGAATTTGACGGCGGTCTCGAAGGCCCGCGTGGCCAGGTCCAGGCGATTGTGTGTTTGAAAATAACTTCCGACTGCCAAAAGCAGTTGGGTGTCCAAGGGGAAAACCTCCAAGGCGTTCAAACAAACTCGTATTTGGGCGTCGCGCAGATTCGGATCGTAATTGTATCCGGTCAGCAGGCCGTAATAACCTTCCAGCATTTCGGACGAGCCCGGATCGGAGAGTTCAATTGCCTTGATGAAAGCCTCCCGGGCGCGATCGTAACTTCCCAAATTGATATATGCTTCGCCTTGGGCCAGGAACAACCGCGGGTTCAACCTCTGTCCGTCGATCAATTCCAGTTCCACCAGGCCGAGATCGCGATTGGCAAGCCTGGTTTTCCGAGCTTGAGAATGTTGCCGGGGATGGCGGGAGATCAGTCCCGGGGCCATTTCGGCTTTCAAACCGGCGGCCTGAATCGAGGGATATAAGGTTTCGCGAAGACGACCTTCGAATTTCAACCCTGCTTTGGCGGGCAGGAGTCTGGGCTGTGCGATTTGCTCGCCGGCAGTACGGTTGTCGGCCGGGGAGATTTCGATCATGATAAGATAGGCTTTTTGCGGATCGGCGGCGGAGTCGACAAAGTCCCGTATTTTTTTCGCGGCCAGATCGGCGAGTTTTTCACCGGCATCGAGCCAAAGCACCCAATCGCCGCTGGCTTTTGAAAGGCAGTCGTTTCGGGCGGCGGAGAAATCGTTTTTCCAAAAACCCTGAAAGACTTTTGCCCCCTTTTTTCGGGCCAAAGACATGGTTTCGTCTTCAGAACCGGAATCCCAAACGATAATCTCGTCGGCTATCGTCCGGATGCTTTCTAGTGTTTCCGCAATGACTTCCTGCTCATTGCGGACGATAATAGCCACCGACAAACGGGGCCGACCGTTACGGACCTGTTGGGTTTTCATTTTGCCTTCCTTGGCAATGGAGTAGGGGGACTCAAAGGAGGGAGAAGTTTAACGTTTTATCCACTCAAAAAAAAGAGCATTTTATAAACAAATTCCTGAAAAATTTACATTAACTTGTAATCCTAAAAGGATTTGCATAAAATCAACCACTTTGAGGGGGTATAACCGCTCAGAACATAATAATTTCAGAGCAAAACGACTGTTATTATCTAACTCAGGAGGTCCGTATTAATTAACAGGAGGCCGGACATTCCTGTCCGGCTCCAAAAAGACAGACAAGAATGTCTGTCCTCCTGGTTAAATTGATTTGTTATTTTGATACAGTGCATTACCACCCAGCAAACGACAAATATCGGATGGATTCATTCCAGCAAATTTTGATTCGACATTCTCAGACCGGTGTTATCGAAGAACGAATCACCATGGCCGAGCTCGAGCGGGCAGTTCGGACAGCCGATGCTAGGGCGCGACTTGTCTTGCCTAGAATACTCCGCAGGGTTATTAAACAAGATTGCGGTTTGACGGGATTTGCTTTTCGGGTGCCCCATCGAAAAAGCTATGTGATCGGTCGGCAATCGCTTTTGAACATCGTCGCGCCCGAGGAAATCGGCATCGATGCCGGCGGGGTTCTTCCGGATAAACTTATCCTCATCGCCCAGCCTGATCCGCGTATACTGCAGGAAACTTCCGCCGGCCAAGCTTTGGTCC